>NZ_JBGLYK010000198.1:0-10619 GCF_047304025.1 Pseudomonas sp. Pseusp97
CCCGCCGTGCATCACTCGCCTGAAGCCGGCGGACGGCGATGCCCGAGACGATCAGCCAGTGCACGGCGCGCAGGGCCAGCGGCAACGAGGCGGGATCGACGGCGCCGAGCAGGGATTCGGCCTCATCCGCCTGGCCGATCAGCAGCGCGCGGCGAATCAGCAGGTAACGGGCATGGGCCGCGTTGCCCTGATCGCCGTGACGGGCCAGCAGCACGGCGGCGTCTTCCAGCGGTGCGGTGGGCCAGTTCAGCTCGCGGCTGGCCAGCGCCACTTCCGCCTCGGCCACCCGACAACGGGCGCGCTCCATCGGCTCGTGGGTGCCGAAGGCGCGGGCTGCCCGGCGCAGCAAGGTGCGCGCACGCGGAAAGTCTCCCAGCTGGGCCATGGCGATGCCGCGCAAGGCCAGCGCCGGCGGGTCATCGCGCAGCGCTACGCGGTTCAGCGCACCCAGCGGGTCGCCTTGTGCCAGCGCGCTGGCCGCCGCGGTGATCAGCGAGTCCATGGTAATCCTGCCAACTTTGTCACTCCCGTCGACCTCGGCCGGATGCCTAGTCTAGGCCATGCCCACCGAGCCGCCGCTGGCGGAGGAGAACTGCCATGACTGCCCACCCTGTTGCCACCCGTGAAGAATGGCTGGCCGCGCGCCTGCAACTGCTGGCCGAGGAAAAGGCCCTGACCCGGCGCAGCGACGAACTGGCGCGCCGGCGCCAGGCGCTGCCCTGGGTACGGATCGACCAGGACTACCGCTTCGACACCGAGCAGGGCCCGGCGACGCTCGCCGACCTGTTCGGCGGCCGCTCGCAACTGCTGGTCTACCACTTCATGTTCGGGCCGGATTACCGCGCCGGTTGCCCGTCCTGCTCGAACATCGCCGACGGTTTCGACGGCTACGCCACCCATCTGGCGAACCACGATGTGAGCCTGGTGGCGGTCTCCCGCGCGCCGCTGGAGAAACTACTGGCGTACCGCCGGCGCATGGGCTGGAGCTTCCCCTGGGCGTCATCCCACGGCAGCGCTTTCAACTACCACTTCAATGTGTCCTTCACCGAGGCCCAGCAGCGCGGTGGGGAGGTCGACTACAACTTCCGCCGCGAAGGCCCGGCCAGTGGCCCGGCGCCGGAGCCGGTGGTGGCGACCGCGGCCTGCTGCGGCACCGACGTGGCAACCTTCAGCCGCGACCTGCCGGGCATGAGCAGCTTCGTCCGCGACGGCGACGCGATCTATCACTGTTATTCCACCTACGCCCGTGGGCTGGATGCGCTCTGGGGACTGTTCCAGTGGCTCGACCGCGCGCCGCTGGGGCGCAATGAACAGGGCATGTGGTGGCGCCGGCACGACGAATACGGCGGCTGAGCGAGCCTCAGTTGGCGGCGCGGCGGAAGGCCCCGGGCTGCTGCCCGGTGGCCTTGTGGAAAGCGCGGGTGAAGGCGGCGATGGACTGGTAGCCGACCGCCGCCGCCACTTCCGCCACGCTCTGATCGGCCTTCAGCAGGCGGCACGCCTGGCCCATGCGCAGGGCCAGCAGCACCTGACCGGGCGACTGCCCGCAGGTCTCGTTGAAGCGCTTGAAGAAGGCCGAGCGCGACAGCCCGGCGCAGGCCGCCATGTCTTCCAGCGTCCAGGGCAGCTGCGGCTGCTGGATCATCCGCTCCAGCAAAGCGGCGAACTGCGGCTGGCGGGCGAGGGCGACCAGCCCGCCGAGGGTTGGGTTGGCCACTGCCTGTTGGCGCAGCACATAGAGGAACAGCAGGTGGCTCAGGCGTTCGAGCATCTGCTGCGAGGGAGCCGGCTGGCGCCGGCATTCCTCGAGGATCAGCTCGAACAGGCTGCGCGCGGCGCGCTGGGACGGCTCCTCGGCGCGCAGCACGAGGAAGGTGGGCAAGGCGTCGATGATCAGCGCCGACAGGCCCGAGTCGAAATGGAAGAACCCGCAGACCAGGCCCACGCCGTCCTCGGCCTGCAACTCCAGTGGCGTCATGCTCTGGCGCGGCTGGCAGGCCGCGTCATCTGCACTGGCCGCGCTGGACAGCCGGTAAGGCACGTCGCGCAGGATGAACACCGCGTCGCCGCTGTCCAGCCGGCACGGCGACTGGTCTTCCAGATGCAGCCAGCAATGCCCCTGGACCACCAGGTGGAAACTCGCCCGCGCCAGGCCATGGGTCGAGGCGTGCCAGCCGCCGCAATAGCGGCCCACATGGAACAGGCTCGCGCTCAGTTCGAGGCTGTCTAATAACCAATCAACCAGGGGGCTGGACGAAATCATCTAATGGAAAGACTCATGAGCAAGTGATAGCGACTTTAGAATATTGAACTGATTTCTTATTACCAACAGACTTTTTCGACACCCCATTTCAACGGAGTCGAACCATGTCCCGCTTGCCCATCCAGACCCTGGACAGCGCCCCGGAAGCCGCCAAGCCGTTCCTCGAGAATGCCCTCAAGGGCTCCGGATTCATCCCCAACCTGCTGGGCGTGCTGGCCAACGCGCCGGCGGCGCTGGAGACCTATGTGACCGTTTCCGGCCTCAACGGCAAGTCCGACCTCGGCCTGGCGGAGCGCGAGGTGGTTCAGCTGATCGCCGCCACCACCCACGGCTGCGACTTCTGCGTGGCCGGGCACACCGCGGTGGCCTACAACAAGGCCAAGTTGCCTGAGGATGTCATAGCCGCCCTGCGCGAACAGCGCGAGCTGCCCGATGCCCGCCTGGAAGCCCTGGCCGCTTTCGCCCGCGAGTCCATCGCCACCCGTGGCGCGGTCAGCGACGCGAGCCTGGCGGCCTTCCGCGCCGCCGGCTTCAGCGACGGCAATGCCCTGGAAGTGCTGCTGGGGATTAGCCTGGCGACCCTGTGCAACTTCGCCAACGTACTGGCGCAGACCCCGCTTAACCCGCAGCTGGGGCGTTATCGCTGGGAAAAGGCCGCCGTCTGATTTTCGTGTGACCGGGCGGCCCGCGCCGCCCCTGCAAGGAGAGCGACATGCTCGACCCGACCCTGAGCCGCTGGCTCGATGAGCACGCCGAGGGTCTCGACCTCGGCCATACCGACCCCCAGAGCGTGCTGCCGCAGCTTGCCGCCGCCGGCCTGTTCGCCATTGGCGTGCCCGAAGAGCGTGGCGGCAGCGGCGGCAACCTGCTCGATGCGATAGACGCCATCGCCGACGTGGCCGGCCATTCCCTGACCGCTGCCTTCGTGTTCTGGGGCCAGCGAGCCTTCATCGAATACCTGCTGCAGAGCCCCAATCGCCAACTGGGCGACCGCCTGCTGGGCGAATTGCTGGAGGGCACCCTGGCCGGCGCCACCGGGCTTTCCAATGCCATGAAGTTCCTCTCCGGCATCGAGAGCCTGCAGGTGGCCGCCAAGCCCGCCGGCGACGGCTGGACGCTGGATGGCCGCCTGCACTGGGTGACCAACCTGCGCAAGGGCCGCTTCGTGGTGGCCGCCGCCATCGAGCGGCCTGGGGAGGCGCCGCTGGTGGCGGCCATCGCTTCGGACAGCGCCGGCCTGGCCCGCTCCGACGATCTGCAACTGCTCGGCCTGCAGTCGAGCAACACCGCGGCGCTGGATTTCGCCGCCGTCGAACTGCCGCGCGAGTGGCTGCTGCACGAGGATGCCCGGCAGTACCTGCCGAAAGTGCGCCCGGCGTTCCTGGGCCTGCAATGCGCGATGACCATCGGCCTGACCCGCAAGGCCCTGGAAGCCGTGCGCAGCCACCTGAGCGACCGCCGTTCGGTGCTGCGCGAGGAAGAGCAGCGCCTGAGCGCCGAACTCGACCAACTCGTTGCGCAACTGCGCGATGGCCTGCTGAGCGGCGTCTTCCTGGGCGAGCCAGCGAGGCTGTTCCGCATCCGCATCGGCCTGGCCGAAGGCGCGGCAGCGGCCGTGCAATTGGAGCTGCAAGCCAGCGGCGGCAAGGCCTATCTCAGCGAGTACGGCGCGGCGTTCGCCCGGCGCTGGCGTGAGTCGGCCTTCGTGCCCATCGTCACGCCCAGCCTGGTGCAGTTGCGCGCCGAACTGCAGAAACAGGGGCGCGCATGACCGAGGTGATCCTGCAGGCCAGCGACGTTGCCCTGGGCTACCCCGGCGACAGCGGCTGGCGCAGCGTGCTCGAAGGCTTCGCCCTGGAGCTGGCGCCGGGGGAGGTGGTGTCCATCCTCGGCCCCAGCGGCGTCGGCAAGTCCAGCCTGCTGCGGGTCCTCGCCGGCCTGCAGAAACCGGCCGCCGGTGCCGTGCGCCTGCTCGGCCAGCCCATCGACGGCCCGCACCCGCGCGTCGCGGTGGCCTTCCAGGACCCGAGCCTGTTGCCCTGGCTGAACCTGGCGAAGAACGTCGCCTTCGGCCTCGACTTCGCGCGCCAGCTGAAACTGGACAGGACAACGCTGCAGCAGCGGGTGGACGATGCCATCGCCGCCGTCGGCCTGAGCCACGCCCGCGACTTCATGCCCGCGCAGCTGTCCGGCGGCATGGCCCAGCGCACCGCGCTGGCACGCTGCCTGGCGCGGCAACCGCAGGTCCTGCTGCTGGACGAGCCTTTCGGCGCGCTGGACGAAATCACCCGCGCCGACATGCAGCAACTGCTGCTCGGCGTGATCCACCAACGGCGCACCGCCGCCGTGCTGATCACCCACGACATCGACGAAGCCCTGCTGCTTTCCGACCGCATCCTGCTACTGGGCGACACCCCGGCGCGGACGTTGGGCGAGTGGCGCATCGACCTGCCGCAACCCCGTGCGGAGCTGGTCGAGGAACTGGGCGCGCTGCGGGTCGAGATCCTCAAAACCCTACGGCGGGCGAGCCGCACCCACGCATCTCTTTCTACTGCGCAGGAGCCTGCCCATGTGCCTGGACGACCCCACACACTCCCGACGTGACATCCTCAAACTCGGCGCGCTGCTGTCTGCCGCCGGCGCCCTGCCATTGCTGACCAGCCTGCAGGCGCGCGCCGCCAGCGAGCCGGACGCCCCGGTGCGCATCGGCTACCTGCCGATCACCGACGCCACGCCGCTGCTGGTCGCCCATGCCAACGGCCTGTTCGACGCCGAAGGCATCAAGGCCGAACGCCCGGTATTGCTGCGCAGCTGGGCGCAGGTGATCGAGGCGTTCATCTCCGGGCAGGTCAACGTTATCCACCTGCTGTCGCCGATGACCGTCTGGGCGCGCTACGGCAGCAAGGTGCCGGCCAAGGTCGTGGCCTGGAACCACGTCGGCGGTTCCGGCCTGACCGTGGCGCCGGACATCAGCGACGTCAAGCAGCTGGGCGGCAAGACCCTGGCCATCCCGTTCTGGTATTCGATCCACAACGTGGTGCTGCAATCGCTGCTGCGCGACAACGGCCTACAGGCGGTGAGCAAGCCGGCCAACGCCGCACTGGCCGCCAACGAGGTCAACCTGGTGGTGCTGCCGCCGTCGGACATGCCGCCGGCCCTGGCCGCCAAACGCATCGCCGGCTACATCGTCGCCGAGCCGTTCAATGCCCTGGCGGAGAACCTCAAGGTCGGGCGCATCCAGCGCTTCACCGGCGACGTCTGGCGCAACCATGCGTGCTGCGTGGTGTTCATGCACGAGCACGACCTGAGCAACCGCCCGGAGTGGTCGCAGAAGGTGGTCAACGCCATCGTCAAGGCCCAGCTATGGACGCGCGACAACCGCGCCGAAGCGGCCAGGCTGCTGTCCAAGGACGGCGAGAACCGCTACACGCCCCACGCGCCGGAAGTGCTCGGCCGCGTGCTGGCCCTTGCGCCCAGCGAGCGCCAGCAATACCTGGCTGACGGCGCCATCCGCCATGCCGACTGGCACGAGGAGCGCATCGACTTCCAGCCGTACCCGTTCCCCAGCTACACCGAGGAACTGGTGCGCCGCCTGAAGGACACCCTGATCCAGGGCGACAAGGGCTTCCTCGCCGCGCTGGAACCCGCGCAGGTGGCGAAGGACCTGGTGGACGACCGCTTCGTGCGCAACGCCCTGGCCGGCGTCGGCGGCCTGGGCGCCTTCGGCTTCCCGGACAGCTTCGAGCGCAGCGAGGAGATCACCACGTGACACCCGTTGTCCTTTCCACCCGCCGCCACTGGGCGCTGGGCCTGGCCGGGCTGCTCGCGCTGCTCGGCCTGTGGTGGCTCGGCGTGCGCCTGTATGGCGGCGACGGCCTGGGCCAGCTGTTCTCGCCCCAGGCCACCTTCACCAGCCTGGGCGAGCTGCTGGCTCGCCCGGAGCTGTACGAGCATGTGCTGGTCAGCCTGAAACGGGTTCTGCTCGGGCTGCTCCTGGCGCTGGCGGTCGGCGTGCCGCTGGGCCTGCTGGTGGGCGCGTCGCGGCATCTGGAGGCGGCCACCACACCGGCGTTCCAGTTCCTGCGGATGATCTCGCCGCTGTCCTGGATGCCGATTGCGGTAATGCTGATGGGCGTGGGCGACTCGCCGATCTACTTCCTGCTGGCGTTCGCCGCCGTCTGGCCGATCCTGCTCAACACCGCCGCCGGCGTGCGCCAGCTCGATCCGCGCTGGCTGCAGCTTTCCAGGAGCCTGAGCGCCACGCCTGGCGAAACGCTGCGCAAAGTCATCCTGCCCGGCGTGCTCGGCCACGTGCTGACCGGCGTGCGCCTGGCCATCGGCATCCTGTGGATCGTCCTGGTGCCCTGCGAAATGCTCGGCGTCAGCGCGGGGCTTGGCTACTACATCCTCGACACGCGGGATCGCCTGGCCTACTCGGAGCTGATGGCGATGGTGCTGCTCATCGGAATGCTGGGGTTCGCCCTGGATGCTCTGGCGCGCGGGCTCTACCGGCGGCGGGGGTGATCGCGCGAAGCGGTGCCCGGCCCTCTCGCTTGAGGGAGAGGGCCGCGCCTCTGCGTCACAACGCCTTGCGGTAATCCGGCCGCAGCCTTGCCAGCAAGGCCGCCGCCAGGTCCAGCGCCGAGCACAGCAGGAAGTAGAGCAGGGCGATGAACAGGAAGATTTCCGTGGGGTGGACCATCACCCGGTTGCTCACCTGGGTAGCGACGAAGGACAGCTCGCCGACGCCGATCACGTAGGCCAGGGAGGTGTCCTTGATCAGCGAGACCCATTGGTTGAGGAAGGACGGCAGCATGATCGGCAGCGCCTGCGGCAGGATCACCAGCGTGAGCACCTGCCAGGGGCGCAGGCCCAGCGCACGGGCGGCGTCCCACTGGCCCTTGGGCAGGCTTTCGATACCCGCATGTACCGAGTGCGCCAGATAGGCTCCGCCGATCAGCGAGAGCGCGCAGACCACGGTGCCCAGCGCCGGCACGTCGATGTGCAGGACGATGGGCAGCAGGAAGTAGGTCCAGAAGATCAGCATCAGCACCGGGATCGCCCGGAAGAAGCCGAGGAAGGCCACCAGCAGCAGCCGCGGTTTGCCGCGCAGCACCGACAGCGCGATGCCCAGTACCAGGCCGATGACCGCCGAGGCGAGGCCGGAGGCCAGCGCCAGGCTGACGGTCAGCGCGGCGCCGCCCAGCGGGCCGTCGGGGTAGGCGCCGACGAGGAAGTAGGAGAGATTCTCGTGGATGACGGAGAAGTCCATGTCAGGCTCCCTGGCGGTAACGGCGGGTCTGCTGCAGCGCCTGGCCCAGCGCCTCGATCAGCGCGATGGCGCCGATGTACAGCAGGGTAGCGATGCCGAACGCCTGGAAGGTCTTGAACGTCTGCGTCTCCACCTGGCGCGAGGCGTAGGACAGCTCCGCCAGCCCGATGGCCATGGCCAGCGAGGAATTCTTCAGCGCATTCATGTATTGCCCCATCAGCGGCGGCAGGGCGGTGCGCAGCGCCTGCGGCAGGATTACCCAGCGCCACACCTGCAATGGACGCAGCCCCAGCGCCATGCCGGCTTCGCGCTGTTGCGCGCTGACCGAGGCGATGCCGGCGCGGAACTCCTCGGCAATGAAGGCGGTGGTGTAGAGCGTCAGGCCCCAGGCGGCGGCGAGAAACTCGAAGGACGGCCACGCCAGAGCGCCCAGTTCATGGGGCGTGTTCAGCCAGAAGACGAAATCCTCCGGCAGCAGCGCCGGCACGCCGAAGTACCAGAAGAACAGCTGTACCAGCAGGGGCGTATTACGAAACAACGCGAGATAAGCCCGCGCCGGCCACGACAGCCAGCGCGACTTCGCCTGCCGGGCAATCGCCAGCGGCGCGCCGAGCAGCGTGGCGAGGACGCAGCAGAACAGGGAAATACCGAGGGTCAGCAGGAAGCCGTCGAGCAGCCAGCTCAGGTAGGTCGGGGCGAGCAGTTCGCCGAACATCGTCAGAGTCCATCAGAAGGCAGGAAAGGCAACGCCCCACGGGTGTGTGGGGCGTGCGGTGGTGCATTGCGCGGAGCGGGGATCAGCTCTTGTCGCCGATCTTGTAGAGGCGCGCCAGGGGCGTCTTGGTGGTCGGGCCGAACCAGGCGTCGTAGATGGTCTGGGCCTTGCCGCTGGCCTCGAGCTCGGTGAGGCTCTGGTTGACGAACTCGCCCAGCGCTTTTTCACCCTTGGGAATACCTACGCCGATCAGGTCATTGGAAATGGTGAAGGGCGGGACTTCGTACTTGTCCTTGTCCGGCACGTTGGCCAGCAGGCCGATCAGCTTCGGGCCGTCCTGGGTGATGGCCTGGACCTGGCCGTTGCGCAGGGCGGTGAAGGCGAACGGCGTATCGTCGTAGGCGATGACCTTGGCGCCGGGGAATTTCTCGCGCAGCACGCCTTCGTTGACCGTGCCCTTGTCGACGCCGACGCGCCACTTGTTCAGGTCGTCCGGCGATTTCAGGCTGCCCTTGCGCACGATGAACTGCTGGCCCGAAGAGAAGTAGGGGATGCTGAAATCCACCTGCTCGGCGCGTTCGGGGGTGATGGTGAAGTTGGCCAGCACCAGGTCGACCTTGTTCGCGGTCAGCAGCGGAATGCGGTTGGCGGGGTTGGTCGGCAGCACCTGCAGCTTGACGCCGAGCTTGTCGGCCAGCGCCTTGGCGTAATCCACGTCGAGGCCTTCGATCTGCTTGCTCTTGGCGTCGACGAAGCCGAACGGCGGGTTGCTGTCGAATGCGGCGACGCGCAGCACGCCGGCCTTCCTGATGTCTTCCAGGCGATCGGCGTGCGCCAGTCCCGAGAGGACGGCCAGGGCGAGGGCGGTAACGGCAGTGAGTTTCTTCATGAACATCCAGCTCCTTCTCGGGCCCGTTCGTGCGACGGGTTCCCATGATGATCGAGTGCGGGCCTTCGAGGGTGGGGAAAGGCCCGTTCCAGAGCGGCGGGGATGGCCCACCGGCGGTGCCGAGTGTGGCAGCGCAGCGGTAGTGCGGAGAAGGAATGAATTGGTCTAGCTAATAACCTGAAGAAATATAAAGAAAGAGTTTAGATAACCGTTTTTGCAGTGGTTACCCCGCCACGATCTGACCAACCCTGTAGGAGCGAGCTTGCTCGCGAACCGCATGGCTCGGGATTTGTTCGCGAGCCAGCTCGCTCCTACGAAGAGCGGAACGATGCATCAGGGCTTCCAGCGCGCTGCGCTGATATCCACGGCTCTCGGCAGGATGCGTTCGGCAAGGAACAGGTCGGCGGTGCGCTGTTGCGCGGCGATGTCGGCGTCGCTCACCGGTCGAATGGGCGACGCCGGACGGTGCTTGAAGGTTTCCTCGATCACCGCCGGCGCCAGCCCGGTGACGCGCGCCATGATCGCCACGCTGCCGGCTTCGTCGCTGCGGGTCAGTGCTTCGGCGTCGTTGAGCGTGTCCAGCACCTGGCGGATGAAGGCGGGATTGGCTCCCACGTACTCGCGGCTGGACAGGTAGAACGGCCCGTTCAGCCCGACTGCCGACCCATCCGCCAGCAAGCGCGCGTGGCCGTCCAGCAGCAGCGCCGAATACCACGGGTCCCAGATCGCCCAGGCATCCACCCGGCCGCTCTCGAAGGCGGCGCGGGCGTCGGCCGGTGTCAGGTACAGCGGCTGGATGTCCTTGAGGCTCAGGCCTTCCTTCTGCAGCAGGCGCAGCAGCAGGTTGTGCGAGCTGGAGCCTTTCTGCAACGCCACGCGCTTGCCCTTGAGGCCGGCGACGCTGTTGATCGGGCTGTCCTTGGGCACTACCACGGTTTCCGCCTGCGGCTTGGGCGGCTCGACGCCGACGTAGAGCAGGTCGGCGCCAGCGGCCTGGGCGAAGATCGGCGGGATGTCACCGGTGGAGCCGATATCCAGGCTGCCGACGTTCAGCGCTTCGAGCATCTGCGGTCCGGCAGGGAATTCGATCCACTGGACCTGCGTCTGCGCGAAGCGCTTCTCCAGCAGGCCGTGCTCCTTGGCCAGCACCAGGCTTACCGAGGCTTTCTGGTAGCCGATGCGCAGCTGCGCCGGGTCCTGCGCCTGGGCTGCGCCGGCCACCACCAGCAGCAAGCCAGCAAACAGACGATCGAGCAGTCTCACAGGCTCATTCCTTCCAGTCGTGGGAGGGTTTTTCCCAGAGGTTGATTCCGCCTTCCACGGCGTAGCGATCGATCTCCGCCAGCTCCTCGGCGCTGAAGACGAGGTTGTCGAGCGCGGCGACGTTCTCGACGATCTGCTCCGGCCGGCTGGCGCCGATCAGCGCGGAGGTCACCCGGGCATCGCGCAGCACCCAGGCCAGCGCCAGTTGCGCCAGGCT
>NZ_JBGLYK010000199.1:0-10593 GCF_047304025.1 Pseudomonas sp. Pseusp97
CCTTGATCGAGTCCTGGCCGAAGCAGACGTTCATGCCGGCGCGGTCAAGTTCGGCCACGCGGGTCACGCCGCGGCGTCATCTATCCTGATCCGTCCATGGCCTGCGGCGCTTCGGCAGGTCGCCTTCCTCGCCATTGCGGAGACACATCATGAACCTGCACCTGTCAGA
Source organism: Pseudomonas sp. Pseusp97 (assembly GCF_047304025.1). NCBI lineage: Bacteria > Pseudomonadati > Pseudomonadota > Gammaproteobacteria > Pseudomonadales > Pseudomonadaceae > Pseudomonas > Pseudomonas sp. Pseusp97. The sequence goes on from NZ_JBGLYK010000199.1 coordinate 170, forward strand.
CAAGCTCGCCCTGGTCAGCGGTTCGACCAAGGGCATCGGTTTTGCCATCGCCCAGGGCCTGGCCCGCGAAGGGGCGCGGGTGATCCTCAATGGTCGTAGCCAGGCCTCGGTGGACGATGCCCTGACGCGCATTCGCGCCGGGCAGGGCGATGCGAAGGTGGAAGGGTTTGCCGGCGACCTGTCCGATCCGCAGCAGATCGCCGCGCTGGTCCAGCGTTACCCGGCAGTGGATGTGCTGGTGAACAACCTGGGCATCTTCGATCCCAAACCCTTCGAGGAGATTCCGGACGAGGAGTGGGTGCGCTTTCTCGACGTCAACCTGCTGTCCGGGGTGCGCCTGTCGCGCGCGTACCTGCCAGGGATGAAGCAGAAGGACTGGGGGCGGGTGGTGTTCATCAGCAGCGAGAGCGGCATCCAGATTCCCGTGGAGATGATCCATTATGGCGTTACCAAGACCGCCCAGCTCGGCCTGTCCCGCGGGCTCGCGGAAAGTTGCGCGGGCACCGGGGTGACGGTGAACGCCGTACTGCCGGGGCCGACGGCGTCCGAGGGGGTGGGCGACTTCGTCGACAAGCTCTCCGGCGGCCAGCCGTTCGAGGAGTTCGAGGCGGAGTTCTTCCGCACCGCGCGTCCGGGTTCGTTGCTGCAGCGCTTCGCGCGCCCGGAGGAGATCGCCAATCTGGTGCTTTATGTCTGCTCGGAAGCTTCGTCTGCCACCAATGGTGCAGCGTTGCGAGTCGACGGCGGGCTGGTGCGTTCGGCCTTCTGAGTCAGTCGGCGCTGCGGCTCTCGAATGCCAGCTCCAGCGCCAGGTCTCCGCAGCCGAGCTGGTTCAGCCACCGCTGGGCTTTCGGGCTGGACAGGTGCGCATCCAGCTCGGCCTGGCTGGCCCAGCGGGTGAGCAGCTGCCAGCGGTCGGCGGCCAGCGCCTGCAACTCGCTGCCCTGGCAGCCGGGTTGCCGGCGGACCTGTGAGATCAGTCGATGGAGATGCTCGCCCAGCGCGGCAGCCCGGCCGGGAAACGCCTGGACGCGCACGATGGCAATGGCGGACGGGGACATGGCGAGGCTCCTTCGGGCTGGTGTGGCTATTGGGTGCTGATGCCGGAGTCCGGTAAAGACCGGAACCGGCTTTCAAAACCGATGCGGGAAGAGTACGGGCCCGCCGCTGGCGGCTGAACCGCCAATTCCCAGGAAAACCACAGGGCCAATACGCGTGATTTGAACTCACCCAGCAGAGCCGGCGACCGCTTATCGGTACGGGCCGCTTTTCGTAGGAGCGAGCTTGCTCGCGAACCCACTCCACAGCAGGGGCTATTCGCGAGCAAGCTCGCTCCTACAGTCCATATCCTTTGACCGGGCGGCTCAGGTCAGCTGCTGCAACAGGTCCCGAACCTTGTCCAGCGCCGGGTCGATATCCAGCGTGTCGATGGCGCCGAAGCCCAGCAGCAGGCCGTCGCGCACCGGCACCTGGTGATGGAAGGGCGCCAGCCCGTAGAGGCCGACCTCTACCTTGCGCGCCAGCTCGCAGAGCAGCGTCACGTTGATCGGCTCGCGCAGCAGAGCGGTGAGGTGGAAGCCTGCCACCGAGGGCACCGTTTCCAGCCAGGGCGACAGGTCGCCCGTCAGTCGCGCCAGGATGCGTTCGCGGCGGCCGGCGTAGATGCCGTGGCAGCGGCGGATGTGCTTGAGCAGGTAGCCCTCGCTGATGAACCTTGCCAGCGCCCACTGCGGCAGCGTCGAGCTGTGCCAGTCGGAAATCTGCCGCGCCCGCACCAGCGCCGGGAACAGGCTCGGCGGCGGGATCAGGTAGCCCAGGCGCAGTTCCGGCAGCAGCACCTTGGAGAAGGTGCCGATGTAGGCCACCACGCCATGGCGGTCGAGGCTCTGCAGCGCGTCGGTGGGCCGGCCTTCGTAGCGGAATTCGCTGTCGTAGTCGTCCTCGATCACCAGTGCGCCCAGCTCCAGTGCGCGTGCCAGCAGCGCCTCGCGGCGCGCCGGGCTCATCGGCATGCCCAGCGGGAACTGGTGCGACGGCGTGGTGTAGATCATCCGCGTGCCGTCGGGGATCTGCTCGACGCAGATGCCCTCGGCGTCCACCGGCACGCTGGCGACTTCGGCGCCCAGGGTCTGGAAGATCAGCCGCGCCGGGGTGTAGCCGGGGTCTTCCATGGCGACCTTGTCACCGGGGCGCAGCATGACGCGGGCGAGCAGATCCAGCGCCTGTTGCGCGCCATTGCAGACCATCACGTCGTCCAGCTGGCAGTTCACGCCGCGTGCGTAGGAGATGTGCCGGGCGATGCCGTCGCGCAGCGGGGCGATGCCTTCGGGTGCGCTGTAGTGCCCGCGCAGCCCGGTCATCTGGCGCATCGCATGGTTTACGCAGCGCCGCCATTCCTCCTGGGGGAACTGCAGCTGCGTGGTGGCGCCGCCGATGAAATCCGCCTTGGCGGAACCCGCGCCCGGGTGGCGCAGGCGCGTGTCGAGCTTGGCCCAGCGCTCGATGTTGTCCTGGCTGGCGAAGCGCACGCCGTCCCGCTGGCGGTCGTGGCGCGGCAGGTGAGTGTTGACGAAGGTGCCGCTGCCGATCCTGCCGACCAGCACGCCTTCGTAAGTGAGCTGGGCGTAGGTGTCGGAGATGGTCTTGCGCGAGATGCCCAACTGCTCGGCCAGCAGCCGGCTGGGCGGCAGCCGGGCGCCGGCGGCGAGACGGCCGGAATCGATGGCTTCGCGCAACTGGCGATAGAGTTGCCCGGCGAGATCCTTCTGGCCGTGGATGATCAGGTGCAGCTCCAAGGACGAACTCCGCAGGGTCTGGGCAGTAGCGCAAGCGTAACGCCGGCTTGGTGTGCGGTGAAGTTGCGCGGTGGAAATTCACCGGATTGGCCACCTGCCGCCCGCGAAGTACGGCGCACAATGGCCGGGTCAACCTCTGGAGTGCCGTCATGGAGCCGCGTCTGGATTACTACATCGCCTCGCCGGAAGCGCTGAAGGCGGTACTGGCGCTGGAGGCCGCCATCTTCGAGCTGTCTCTTGAGAAACCGCTGCTGGAGCTGGTGCGGCTGCGCGTGTCGCAGGTGAACAACTGCGCCTTCTGCGCCGACATGCACGCCATGGAAGCGCGGCGCAACGGCGAGACCGAGCGGCGCCTGTTCGCCGTCAGCGTCTGGCGCGAGTCGCCATTCTTCACCGAGCGCGAGCGGGCGGCGCTGGCCTGGTGCGAGTCGGTGACGCTGCTGTCCGAATCCAAGGTGCCACTGGAGGTCTTCCAGCTCGCCCGCGAGCAGTTCAGCGAACGGGAACTGGTGGACCTCACCGTGACCATCGGCGCGATCAATGTCTGGAACCGTCTGGGCGTTTCGTTTCGCCAGCAGCCGCCTGCCTGAGCTGCACAGTGGTAGGGCGCATAACGCGCCAGCGTTATCCGCCGCGAGGTGGCAGGCGGATAACCTGTTCCAGGTTATGCGCCCTACATGGGCTGGCCGCGTTGCGGTAGGAGCGAGCTTGCTCGCGAACGGATTTACCGGCAGCTACGGTGTTGAGGCTGTTCGCGAGCAAGCTCGCTCCTACAGGTCTCCTTTCGGCGCAATGGCAGGCAGCAGAGTGCACCTACCAGCAGAGCACTCGCCGCAGCCCCCAGCGCCGGGATGAAGCTGCCGGTCAGCCCGCGCAACGCGCTGGCCGCCAGCGGCCCGACGATCTGCCCGACGCCATACAGCGCCGTCATCGCCGCGAGCATGTTGAAACGCACCTGCGCGGCCACCGCGCGGGCCGCCGGCATGGCGATGGTCACCGTGCCCATGAAGCTGCCGCCCACCAGCACCGCGCTGCCCAGGTAAAGGATGGCGGAGTCGCCCAGCGCGGGCAGCATCACCCCCACCGCCTGCACCAGCAGGTTCAGCGCCAAGGCGCGCCGGCCGCCCAGCTTCAGGTGCAGGCGATGCCAGAGGAAGCACGAAGGCGCAGCCCCCAGGCCGAACGCGGCCCAGACCTGCAACGCGTCGATGGCGCCCAGCCCGCTCTTCATCAGCAAGGGCAGGTATGTCGCGGTGATGATGTAGCCGAAGCCGGCCAGCCCGTAGACCAGCAGGATGATCGGCGCGGACAGCTCTGGCGCCGGTCCCGTCCCGTTCACTGTGTTGTGATGCGGGGTGGCGGGCGCTTCTCGGCCGAGCGCAGGCGCGGCCAGCAGCGACAGCACCAGGCCGGCCAGCGCCAGCACGCACCAGATCGCCGCGCTGCCCAGGCCGAAGGCGTTGCCGGCGGCGATCAGTTCGGCCGAGGCGAGAATTCCAATCCCCACCCCGGCAAACATCATCGGCGCGCCGTGGCTTTCGCCCATGCTCTGCAACAGCCATTGCGCAGCGCTGACCAGCACCATGGCGGTGAGTACGCCGGCCAGCAGGCGCACGCCAATGGCGAACCAGGACGGCGCGGGAATGGCCATGGCGGCGAGGGTGGCCAGGGTGCCGACCAGGGCGATCACGCAGATGCGCGCAGCATGACGTTCATGACTGCGTGCCAGCAGCAACGCCCCGAGCAGGTAGCCGGCATAGTTGGCTGAAGCGGCCAGGGAGCCGCCGTCGACGCTGAGCACGCCGTCGCGCACCATCAGCGGGTAGAGCCCGGTGAAGGCGAAGCGGCCGAAGCCCATGCCCACGGCCAGGATCAGTGCCGCCGACAACGCGGCGGGCAGCCGGCCGGTGCGCGTCATTGGCGTACCTCCAGCGTTTCCCGCCAGCGCTGGAAGGCGCCGGTGGCGTAGCCTTCGCGCCAGATCAGCAGGGTGTCCACTTCCATCAGCGGCACCGCCTGCAGGGACGGCATGTCCGGCTGCAGCTCCAGCACCGAGCGCGGCAGTACGCCGAAGCAGGAGCCGGCGTTCACGCAGGCGATAATGCCGTGGTAGGAGCCCACTTCCTGCACGGCGAGCGAGGCCCCCTTCAGCCAGCGCTCGAGCAACTGGCGGTAAGTGCAGCCGCGGGCGAAGCCCACCAGGGTGCGGATCTGTACATCCTCGGGGCGATTGACGGGCGGGTGATCGCCCGGCAGGACCAGCAGCAGTTCCTCGCGAAACACCGGTTCAGCGCACAGGCCCCGTTCCAGCAGCGATTCGAAGCCCGGTGCGGCGTGGAGGATGTCCGGGTGGGAGATCAACGCGCAGTCCAGCTGGCGGTCCAGCACCTGATTGATCAGCTTCTGGCTATGCCCCGTGCTGACGTGCAGTTCCACTTCCGGATACGCGCGATGGAAGCGCGCAAGGATCGCTGGCAACCGGCTGGCTGCGGCCGCCTCCATGCTGCCCAGGCGCAGGCTGCCGGCAGCGCTCTGCGGGTGCAGCGATTGCCGCGCTTCGCTGGCGAGGGCCAGCAACTGCTCCGCGTAGCGGAGGAATTCGCGGCCCTGGTCGGTCAGCGTCATGCGCTTGCCGTCGCGCAGGAACAGTGCTGCACCGAGGTCTTCCTCGAGCTGGCGGATGCGCGTGGTGACGTTGGATTGCACGCGATGCAGACGGGCAGCGGCGCGGGTAACGCTTTGCTCCTCGGCCACGCAACGGAAGATTTCCAGGCTGGAGAGATCCATCATTAATCTTCAATAGAGAACAAGTTGCCGTTAATATTCTCTTTGTGAGATTGTTGGTCAAGTGCAAATCAGCCAGGCGTACCCGTCGCCGGCTTCGACCCGAGGACCTTGTCATGCGCATCACCGAACTGCTCGGCATCCAGCACCCCATCATCCAGGCGCCCATGGTCGGCGTCTCCACACCGGCGCTGGCCGCTGCGGTGTCCAATGCCGGCGGGCTGGGTTCCATCGGCCTGGGTGCGAGCAACGTGACGCAGGCCCGCGCCCTGCTGGAGCAGACTCGCGCGCTGACCGACAGGCCGCTCAACCTCAACCTGTTCTGTCATCGCCCCGCTGTTGCCGACCCGGCCCGCGAGGCCGCTTGGCTGGAGTACCTGCGTCCACTGTTCGCCGAGTTCGATGCGCAGCCGCCGACGCGGATCACCGAGATCTACCGCAGCTTCCTGGCTGACCCTGAGATGCTGGAGTTCCTCATCGAGGCGCGTCCGGCCGTGGTCAGCTTCCACTTCGGCCTGCCGCCGCAGGAGTGGATCGGCCGCCTGAAAGCCGCGGGAATCCGCCTGCTGGCCACCGCCACCTGCCTGGAAGAAGGTCGCGCCATCGAGGCGGCGGGCATCGACGCCATCGTTGCGCAAGGTTATGAAGCCGGCGGCCACAGGGGCGTGTTCGAGCCGGAAAAGGACGCGCGCATTGGCACCTTCGCGCTGGTCCGCACGCTGGTGAAGGGCACCGGGCTTCCAGTGATCGCGGCGGGCGGGATCATGGACGGGCAGGGCATGCGCGCGGTGTTCGAGCTGGGCGCACAGGCGGTGCAGATGGGCACTGCCTTCATTGCCGCTGACGAATCCTCTGCCAACGCCGCTTTCAAGGCGGCGCTGCGTGGTGAGCGTGGGGAGCGTACCGAGGTGACGGCGGCGATTTCCGGCCGCGCCGCGCGGGGCATGGTCAACCGACTGTTCACCGACGTGGGCAGTGCCGATGCACCGTTGCTGCCGGACTACCCGATCACCTATGACGCCGCCAAGGCGCTGACCGCCGCGGCGACCGCCAAGGGCAACAGCGATTTCGCCGTGCAATGGGCCGGGCAGGGCGCTCCGTTGGCGCGGGAAATGCCGGCGGCGGAGCTGGTTTCCACCCTCATGGCCGAGTTCCGCGCCGGCACAGACCTGTAGGAGTGGACCTTGTCCGCGAATTTCTCATACGAATCATCCGCCTGCCGGCGGATCGCGGAGAAGCTCCGCTCCTACGGGAGCGGCCGTTGGCGCGAACAGGTTATGCGCCGGTCCACTCGCGCCGAATGACGCTGGCGCGTCAGGCGCCCTACGAGACGGATGGCGAAGTTCCGCGCCGGCACGAACTTGTAGGAGCGAGCTTGCTCGCGAACCGCTTGATGCCGGTGCCTGAGGGAAATCCGTTCGCGAGCGAGCTCGCTCCTACGAGAGCATCCGAGTCAGCGGGCGCTGACGGCAGCGGCGGGCTTCTCCCGAGGCCGCCACAGCTCGGCTAGCAGGACGCCGGCCAGGGTCAGCGCGCCGCCCACCAGGTGGTAGCTGGTCAATTGTTCGCCCAGCACCATGGCGGCGATGGCGGCGGTCAGCACCGGCAGCAGGTTGAAGAACAGCGACATGCGGCTCGGCCCTATGCGCTGCACGCCCTGCATCCACGCCAGCGCGCCGACGATGGAGGCGAGCAGCCCGGCATACAGCACCAGCGGCAGGTTGGCGGCGTTCAGGCCATGATGCGGCGAGGCGACATACAGCGGCGCCAGCGCGACGATGGCCACCAGCACCTGCAGGTACAGCATCAGCAGCGGCGGCAGTGGCAGGTTCCACTTCTTCAGCAGCACGCCGTACACGCCGTAGGCGAGGGTGGCGACGATCATCATGCCGTCGCCCAGGTTCACGCCGTGGCTGATCAGTTGCCGCGGGTTGCCCTGGGTGATCACCAGCAGCACGCCGCCCAGCGAGACCAGCGCGCCCAGCAGTGCAGCGACGCTCAGCTTGTGGCGCAGCAGGACACCCGCCAGCGCGAGGGACATCAGCGGCATCAGCGAGAGGATGATGCCCATGTTGGTCGCCGAGGTGAGGGCGGCGGCGTAGTAGGCCAGGCACTGGTAGACGGCCATGCCGAGCAGGCCGAGGGTGACGATCTTGGCCAGGTTGGCGCGGATCACCGGCCAGTGGGCCAGCGTGGCGCGCAGCAGGAAGGGCGTCAGCAGCGCGCCGGCCAGCACCCAGCGGAAGAAGCCGATCTCCGCCGGGGCGATCTGCCCCACGGCGAGCTTGTTGACGACGGTATTGCCGGACCAGATGACCACGGCCAGCAGGGGGAACAGGTAATTCATGGGATTCTTGCAGGTCTCAGGTTGACTTCGGAGTGGCGGCTGTTTCCCTCTCCCCAGCCCTATCCCTGAAGGGAGAGGGAGCCGTTCGGCGCCCAGCGGATCCGTTGAATTAGCCGGCGAGCGCTTGGCTATCCGACACCTCAGGACAGTCCCCTCTCCCTTCAGGGAGAGGGTCAGGGAGAGGGCGCTCTACGATAGGGCAGCATTCTCCCCTCGTCCGAAACCAGACGTATAATGAAAACCGGACAATCCACCCCGGCATTCGGACATGACCCGCGCACTGCCGCTCCCGCTTCCCGACATCGACCAGTTGCCCGCCGAGCTGTACTTCCGCTACGACGAGTTCGACGCCGGCACCCATTCGCCCAGCCATCGGCACGCCTGGGGCCAGCTCAACTATGCGTCCCACGGGGTGATGGAGCTGGAGGTGGACGGCGAGCGCTTCCTCTCGCCGCCGCAGTACGCCGTTTGGGTGCCGCCGGGCCTCGAACACAGCTGCTACAACCGCCAGGCCATCATCTACCGCTCGCTCTACGTGTCCGCCGAGCTGGCGCGCAAGCTGCCGCAGAACCCCTGCACCCTGGCCATCAGCGACATTCTCAAGGCGATCCTCTCCGACTTCGCCGCGCGCGGGGTGAATATCCCGCAGAGCGCCGCCGACCAGCGCCTGGCCGACGTGGTGATCGATCAACTGCAGGCCGCGCAGCCCCACGACGACTACCTGCCGTACGCCAGCTCAGGCGCGCTGGGCGAAGTGCTGGCCGCACTACAGGCCGAGCCCGGCGACAATCGTACCCTCGCGCAGTGGGCCGAGCGCGTGCACAGCACCGAGCGCACCCTGGCGCGGGCCTGTCAGCGGGAGTTGGGAATGTCGTTCGGCGAATGGCGCCAGCGCCTGCGGTTTCTCGCCGCCATCGAGGCACTGGCATCGGGGGAAGGGGTACAGCAGATCGCCTTCAACCTGGGCTACAGCAGCCCCTCGGCGTTCATCGCGATGTTCCGGCGGCTGTCGGGCACCACGCCGGAGCAGTATCGACTGACCTTCCGCGCCCTGGCGGAAGGCTGAGGGCTCAGGCCTTGCCGTCTTCCAGGCCCTTCAGGGTCTTGCGGCAGTGGACCAGCGCATCGCGCACCATGAAGTTGACCAGGGTCGGCGAAACGCCCAGTTCCTCGGCGATCTCCTTCTGCGTGCGGCCGTGCAGACGATACATCTCGAAGGCATAGCGGGTGCGCTCGGGCAGGGTCTGCAGCGCGCTGGAGATGGCTTCCAGGGTCTGCCGGTCCTCGTGCTCGATCTCCGGTGACGCGGACGCCGTCGCGATGTGCATGCCTTCTTCCTCGCTACCCGAGTAGCGCTTCTCCAACGCCTGGCGGCGGTAGAGATCGATGGCCAGGTTGCGCACCACGCGCATCAGATAGCCGCTCTGCGACTGGATGGCGGGAGTGAGGTCGCTCGCATTGAGCTTGATGTACGCATCGTGCACCACGTCTTCGGCATGGCTGCGGCAGCCGAGGATGCGTGCGGCCGCATTGATGAAGGTCTGCCGGTGGGTGGCGAACAGCTCGTGGAGAGCGGGGCGCGGCTCGGCGGGCATTGGCTTGGACATGCAAGGTTTCCTATGCGGCGGCGGAGGCGGGGACGTCCACATGGGTTGAGGCGGTCAATCTAGATCAAATGATAATTATTATCAATTTATTCGGAAGAGTCCGACATTCGCTCTGGAACAGGGTTCCCACACCAGTGTGAAGATTTTTCATTCGCATCCATTCGTCAGTTCTCTCGGCACTCGGGGAAGGACAAGCCAGGAAATTTCGCCGGCGCATATCTTATGAGAATTAGTCGCATACGAGAACACTAACTATTTCATTGCCTCCCTCGTCTTCATGGCAGAGCTGGAAAACATCGGTAATGGCCGGTGGCCGGCATCCCATACAGCTGAAGGAGAAGGGCGATGGCGTTCGATCGCGAAGATGCGGTTTACAAGGTGCTGGTCAACGGCGAAGAGCAATACTCGTTGTGGCCGGACTACAAGGAAGTCCCCGCCGGTTGGCGCGAAGCCGGCCAACGCGGCAGCAAGGCCGACTGCCTGGCTTTCGTCGAAGCCAACTGGACCGATATGCGCCCGCTCAGCCTGCGACAGAAGATGGACGGGCCGGCGGCGGGGCAGTAACCGATGCTGCGCCTGTTCTGCCTGCCGTATTCCGGCGCCAGTGCCATGGTCTACGCGCGCTGGAAGCGCCAGTTGCCGGGTTGGATCGACGTCTGCCCGGTGGAGCTGCCCGGCCGTGGCCGGCGCTTCGCCGAAAGCCTGCACACCGACCTGCGCGCCCTGGCCAGCCAATTGGCGGACGAGATCGCCGCGCGCCTGGACCAGCCCTACGCCCTCTTCGGCCATAGCCTCGGCGGCCTGCTGGCCTTCGAGCTGGCCCATGCGCTGCGCGATCGCGGCCTGCCTATGCCGCAGGCGCTGTTCGCCTCGGCGGCCCCAGCGCCGGCA
>NZ_JBGLYK010000019.1:0-48142 GCF_047304025.1 Pseudomonas sp. Pseusp97
ACGCCAGACAGCACCGACAGGCTCTGGTTGCGGTACACCAGCGGCACGCCGAGCACCGCCGCGCTGCCGCATGGCCGATCCAGCGCTGGCCGAGGCCGCTCGCGAGCTGGATGTGCCGCTGCGGTTTATCCACAACGACAATGAATTGCCACCGGCGGTGCTGCAGGGCGATTCCTTCCACCTGCACCGCGCCGCCACGCCAGCTGACTCCCAAGACATCGGCCAGCCGCGCGGACGGCTCAGCGTGATCGGCCTGGGCCCCGGCGCCAGCGACTTCATGATCCCCGCCGTGCGTCGGGCGCTGGACGAAGCCCAGGACCTGCTCGGCTACGAGACCTACGTGAAGATGGCCGAGCCCCTGCGCGACGACCAGGTACGCCACTGCACCGACAACCGCGAGGAGATGCAGCGCGCCCGCCACGCCTTCGAGCTGGCCGCCAGCGGCCGGCGCGTGGTGGTGATTTCCTCCGGCGACCCCGGCGTCTTCGCCATGGCCTCCGCGGTGATGGAGGCGCTGCACGAAAGCAGCGATCCGCACTGGCATGGCGTGGAACTGGAGGTGCTGCCGGGAGTGTCTGCCGCACTGGCTGCCGCAGCCAAGGCGGGCGCGCCGCTGGGGCATGATTTCTGTCTGATTTCCCTGTCGGACAACCTCAAGCCCTGGGAAACCATCGAGCAGCGCCTGGACCATGCCGGCGCCGCCGACCTGGCCATGGCCTTCTACAACCCGATCTCCAAGGCGCGACCCTGGCAGCTGGGACGCGCGCTGGAAGTCGTCCGCCGCCACCGCAAGCCGGAAACCCTGGTGGTACTCGGCCGCGACATCGGCCGCCCGGCGGAGTCGCTGCGCGTCGTCACCCTCGGCGAACTGGTGCCGGAGATGGTCGACATGCGCACCCTGGTGATCATCGGCTCGTCGCTGACCCGGCGCTTCCCCCGCGCGGGCGGCGGCGACTGGGTGTACACGCCGCGCTGGTATCGCTGACTGCATTGCCTCTCACACCGAAATCACCCATTGGCGTCCGCGTAGGATGGCGTGGAGCGAAGCGATACCCATCGATGGCCCGACAGTCAGGCTGATGGGTATCGCAAGCTCCACCCATCCTACGAAGCGATTCGCCGGCTGGACCAGCGCCGGGCCGCACGCGAGCAATACGCTGGCGCCCCGCTCCTACAGGATGAAAACCCGCGCTGACAGACACATCTTGCAAATAACTATCGCCTTGTTGAAAATGCGATAAATTATCATTTGCAAACTTGCGCGCCCATGTCCTCGACCCTCGATGTCCAGTCGCTCTACAGCGACCATCACGGCTGGCTGCACAACTGGCTACGCGGCCGGCTGGGCAGTGCTGCCGATGCCGCCGACCTGGCCCAGGACACCTTCCTGCGCGTATTGCTCAGGCCCGAGCGCGTCGAACTGCACACTCCGCGCGCGTTCCTGCGTACCGTCGCCCGAGGGCTGGTGATCGATCACTGGCGACGCCAGGAGCTGGAGCGCGCCTATCTAGATTCCATCGCCCACCTGCCGGAAGCGCAGGTGCCGTCAGCGGAAGATCGCCACAACATTCTGCAGCTGCTGGAGAACATCGCCCGCCTGCTCGACGGCCTCAAGCCGAAGGTGCGCAGCGCCTTCCTGCTGGCCCAGTGCGAGGGCATGCCCCACGCACGGATCGCCGAGGAGCTGGGCGTCTCGGTACGCTCGGTGGAGCGCTACATCGCCCAAGCGCTGTTCCACTGCTACCAACTGCGGTACGTCGAGTGACCGGCGTCAGCGCCCCGCCCGATCCACGGGTGGTGAAGCAGGCCATCCAGTGGACGCTGCGCCTGAGCGGCAATGCCGACCCTGAATTGCTCAGCGCCTGCGAGCACTGGCGCCAGGCCAACCCTGACCACGAGACCGCCTGGCTGCGGGTGCAGGCGCTGAACAGCGAACTGGCCGCCGGCTACCAGGCCGTACCCGGCGCCCGCGTGGCGCTGGAGACGCTGGAAAACAGCAGCCAGCGCCTGCAGCGGCGCCAGGCGCTCAAGCTGCTTTCGACCTTCGCCATCGGCGCCTCCGCCCTATGGCTGGCCCGGAACGTCGCGCCCTGGCAGCGCTGGATGGCCGATTACAGCACCGCCACCGGCGAGCGCCAGCGCTTCACCCTGGCCGATGGCAGCCTGCTGCAGCTCAATACCGACAGCGCGGTGAACGTGCGCTTCGATCCGGGCCAGCGCCTGCTGGTGCTGGAGCGCGGCGAAATACTCGTCAGCACTGCCAGGGATGTCGCGCGCCCGTTGCGCGTGCGCAATCGCGATGGGCTGTTCGAAGCCCTGGGCACCCGCTTCGTGCTGCGCCAGGACGAGCGCTCCACGCGCCTGAGCATCGCGGAAGGCTCGGTGGCCATCGCCCCGCGCGTGCGCGGCCAGACCACCGCCATCGCCGAAGCCGGGCAAACCTTTGACATCAACGGCGACAGCGCGCTGCTGGCCGAGCGCAGCGACATGGACAGTGCCGCCTGGGCCGACGGCCTGATCGTCACCCGCGACATGCGCCTGGCCGACTTCCTTGCCGAGATCGGCCGCTACCGTCACGGCCACCTGCACTGCGATGCCCGCGTAGCCGACCTGCGACTGTCCGGGGTATTCCGCCTGGACGACACCGACCGACTGCTGGCCCTGCTGCCGCAGACGCTGCCGGTACGGGTGGAGAAGCGCACGGACTGGTGGGTGACGGTGAGCGCGCGTGGCTGAGCCTGCTTTTGTAGGAGCGGACTCTGTCCGCGATCGGGTTGAAGCAAATCGCGGACAGAGTCCGCTCCTACTCGAAATATCGCGCCGGGCGTGCCCTCTCCCCCCGCCCTCTCCCTGAAGGGAGAGGGAGCCATCCGGGTCGGCTGACGCCGCAGTTTCAGCTGGCGCCGATTCAGTTCCCTCTCCCTTCAGGGAGAGGGTTAGGGAGAGGGAAATCATCGGTACGGGATTTCAGATAAAGACAGTTGCTCCTACAAAAAACGCCCAAACGACATTTCTTCGCAATCGAGAATTATTTTTGTCGGATTTCGACACCCGGACCGGCAAGGAGGAATAACCCGATCATTTCCCTTGTCCACGGAAGCCCCATCATGCGAGCCGTCCACCTCCCGATGCCCTCCCCCGCCCTACTCCGCGCCAGCCGGCTGGCCCACGCCGTGCGTGGTGCGCTGCTGTGCGCCAGCCTGGGAGCCAGCCTGCCGCTGAGCGCCTTCGCCGCCGATGCCGCCGCCATCACCAGCAGCCGCGCCTATGCGATTCCAGCCGGGCCGCTGGGTGAGGTGCTGAACAGCTTCGCCCGCGAGGCAGGCATCACCCTGTCGGCCACACCGGAGCAGACCCGAGGCCTGAACTCGGTCGGACTGAACGGCACCTATTCGGTGGATCAAGGCCTATCGCGCTTGCTGGTGGATACCTCGCTGGAAGCCCTGGACCAGGGCGACGGCAATTACGTGCTGCGCGCGGCCGCGCCGAGCGACGTGCTGGCCATGCCGTCCAGCGACGTGTTCGCCCTCGGCAACGCACTGGGCGAGGAAGACGGCTACCAGGCGACCCACAGCCAGATCGCCACCAAGACCTCCAAATCCCTGCTGGAAACCAGCCAGAGCGTCTCGGTGATCACTCGCGAGCAGATCGACGACACCGCCTCCAAGACCGTGCAACAGGCGATCCGCTACACGCCCGGCATCTTCACCGGCCAGGTCGGCGCCTCGAACCGCTACGACTACATCGTCATGCGCGGCTTCGCCGACAACAGCGTGGACAACATCTACCTCGACGGCCTGAAGGCCATGGGCGACAGCGGCACCTTCAGCTCGATGCAGGTCGACCCGTACTTCCTCGAACGCATCGACGTGCTCAAGGGCCCGTCCTCGGTGCTCTACGGCCGCAGCCTGCCCGGCGGCCTGGTGGCGCTGACCAGCAAGAAGCCGCTGTACGAGGACTACCATCAGATCACCGGCACCGTCGGCAACATGGGCCAGAAGGAAATGGGCTTTGACTTCAGCGGCCCGCTGGATGAGGAAAAGCGCATCGCCTACCGCCTGGTCGGCCTCGGCAAGGGTTCGGATACCCAGTTCGACCACGTCAAGGAAGAGCGCTACGCCATCGCCCCGACGCTGGCCATCGACTTCACCGACGACACCACCCTGACCCTGCAGGGTTACCTGCAGCACGACCCGAACGGCGGCTACCACGGCGGCGTGCCGGCGGACGGCGCACTGTTCCACCACAACGGCAAGAAGATTTCCCGCGAGTTCTTCGATGGCGAGCCGAGCAAGGACGACTTCGACCGCACCCAGCGCATGTTCGGCTACCAGCTGGAACACCGCTTCGACGACGTTTGGACTGCGCGACAGAACTTCCGCTACCTGGATTCCGACGTGGATCTCTCGCAGGTCTATGCCTACGGCTGGACCGCGCCGGACGAGAACACCCTGAACCGCTACTTCTCCGGCGCCCGCGAGCACCTGCAGGCGTACATCGTGGATAACATGGCACAGGCAGAGTTCAGCACCGGCGCGGCCAAACACACGCTGTTGATGGGCCTGGACTACCAGCGCCGTCGCACCACCGTGGACTGGCGCTCCGGTTCGGCCGAGCCGCTGGACGCGTTCGACCCGCACTACGGCAATGACGCCATCAGCTACTACCCGGACGACAACCACACCCGTCGCCTGGAACAGACCGGCGTCTACCTGCAGGACCTGATCGACATCGACAACTGGCGCTTCTCCCTCGGCATGCGCGAGGACTGGGTCACGGTGGAGGACAAGAACCGCAGCAGCGGCAGCAAGGCCGACGACGACTGGAAGAAATTCACCGGGCGTATCGGCGCGCTGTACCTGTTCGACAACGGCATCGCGCCGTACATCAGCTATTCCGAGTCGTTCAACCCCAACGCCTATTCCGACCAGTCCGGCACGCCGCTGGAGCCGACCGAGGGCAAGCAGTGGGAGGCCGGCCTGAAGTTCCAGCCCGAGGGCAGCCGCAGCCTGTATACGGCGTCGATCTTCCACATCACCCAGGAGAACGTTGCGTCCAAGGAGCCGCAGGACAACTTCTATACCTCCGTGGGCGAAGTGCGCTCCCAGGGCCTGGAGCTGGAAGCCCACACCCAGCTCACCGACAACCTCAAGGTGCTCGGCAGCTACACCTACACGGACATCACCTACACGAAATCGCTGGACGGCAACCAGGGCCACACCCCGAACCAGGCGCCCAAGCACATGGCCTCGCTGTGGGCAGACTACGGCTTCAACGCAGGCCCGCTGGACGGTCTGACGATCGGCGGCGGAGCCCGCTACGTTGGCGAGACCTGGGCGGACAAGGAAAACACCCTGCGCGTACCGGACTACACCCTGGTGGATGCGCGCATCGGCTATGACCTGTCCCGCGTCGGCCTGAAAGGCCTGGACGTCAGCCTTAACGCCAACAACCTGCTGGACAAGGACTATGTGGCGTCCTGCTACAGCCTGGACTTCTGCTACTTCGGCGAGAAGCGCAACGTCACCGCGACGGTGAACTACCAGTTCTGATCGAGTGCGCACGGTGCGCACGGTGCGCCGGGCAGCCCCTCTCTTGTAGGAGCGAGCTTGCTCGCGAACCTCTCGGCACCGCAACGGCCGGGAAATCTGTTCGCGAGCAAGCTCGCTCCTACAGTAATTTCAGCCTCATGAGCCCCGTTTTGCGGTCGTCCCTACGGGGCCCTCTCGCATCAGTTTCGTAGGGCGCATAACGCGCCAGCGTTATCCACTGGAGAAGGTTCGGCGAATAACCTGTTCCAGGTTATTCGCCCTACGGCTCTGATCGAGTGCGCCCGGTTCGCCGGACAACAC
Source organism: Pseudomonas sp. Pseusp97 (assembly GCF_047304025.1). Lineage (NCBI taxonomy): Bacteria > Pseudomonadati > Pseudomonadota > Gammaproteobacteria > Pseudomonadales > Pseudomonadaceae > Pseudomonas > Pseudomonas sp. Pseusp97. Next base: position 5,853 of record NZ_JBGLYK010000019.1, read on the forward strand.
CTCTTTTGTAGGAGCGAGCTTGCTCGCGAACCTCTCGGCACCGCGACCGCCGGGGAAGTCTGTTCGCGAGCAAGCTCGTTCCTACAGTAATTTCAGCCTCATGAACCCTGTGTTGCGGTCGTCCCTACAGGCCCTCTCGCATCAGTTTCGTAGGGCGCATAACGCGCCAGCGTTATCCGTCGAAGAGGATCGACGGATAACCTGTTCCAGGTTATTCGCCCTACGGCTCTGAGCGAGTGTGCCCGGTGCGCCGGACAACACCTCTCTTGTAGGAGCGAGCTTGCTCGCGAACCTCTCGGCACCGCAACGGTCGGGAAATCTGTTCGCGAGCAAGCTCGCTCCTACAGTATTTTCAGCCTCATGAGCCCCATGGCGCGGCTGGCGCCACGGGGTATCCATGCCTTAGAACTCCGTCGCGTGGCGGTACCGTGCTTCCAGCTCCAGGGAAACGCGATAGGCCTGCGCCTCGCCCTCGGTGTGGAAGATGCCGACCAACTGGCCTTCCTGGTGCACATCCCAGCAACGTCCGCCGTGGGCGCGGAACTCACGGGATTTATGGTCGTCGTCACGCTCGGTCACTGTAATGCTCATGTCTTTCTTCTCCGGTTTTGCCGTACATCAAGGCAATGCCAGAATCATTTAATTAGCTAGCTAATTAAATAGCCGCTTTCGAGAAAGACCCTTGCAGAGATTCGCCAAAACGAGCGTCCCAGAAACGCAAAAGCGCAGCTCGAAGGCTGCGCTCTTGGTGACGATCCGTTCGGCTTAGAAGGGGATGTCGTCGTCGAAGCTGTCGTAGTCCGGAGCCGGTTGCGGCGCGGGCTGGGACTGCTGCTGCGGCGCAGGACGCTGGGCCTGCTGCGGACGCTGCTGCGGCTCGCGGGGAGCGCGCGGAGCATCGTCACCACCGGCGCCCGGACGGCCGCCGAGCAGCTGCATGTTGCCGTTGATGTCGACCACGATTTCAGTGGTGTACTTGTCCTGGCCGTCCTGACCCTGCCACTTGCGGGTACGCAGGCTGCCTTCGACGTAGATCTGCGAACCCTTGCGCACGTACTCGGCGACGATTTCCGCCAGGCGACCGAAGAACACCACGCGGTGCCACTCGGTACGCTCCTGCTGCTGGCCGGTCTGCTTGTCCTTCCAGCTCTCGCTGGTGGCCAGGGTGACGTTGGTCACCGCGTTGCCGTTGGGCATGTAGCGGGTTTCCGGATCGCCACCGACGTTACCGACCAGAATGACTTTGTTAACCCCACGGGCCATGACGCTCTCCTAAAGGCTTCAGCACGTCGCCTGCTCGGCGCCGGCGAGGCGCTCGAGGGACGTGCGATCAACTTGTTGGGAATCCACTTTGACATAAGCGGCCGCTTCTTCAGCGACCACCATCACATCGCTCACACCGGGCAATGCCTTGAAACGCTCAGCCAACGAAGCATCGCGCAGCGCCTCGGCGGACAGAGGCAGGCGAATACTCGTTACATAAGGCGGTTCACGCATGGTAACAGCAATCGCCAGCCAGATGGCAGCCAGCACCGCGCAGCCGATGAACACCCCGTCGAGCCCGCCGTGCTGGAACATCCAGCCGCCCAGGATGCCGCCCACGGCGGCGCCGAGGAACTGGCTGGTGGAGTACACGCCCATCGCCGTGCCCTTGCCGCCGGCCGGCGAAACCTTGCTCACCAGCGAAGGCAGCGAAGCCTCCAGCAGGTTGAACGCGGTGAAGTAGACGATGATGCCGAACACCAGTTCCTTGAGGCTGTTGCCGAACTCCCAGAAGAACAGTTCGCAGAGCATCAGGGTCGCCACGGCGCCGGTCAGTACGCGCTTCATCTGACGCTTCTTCTCGGCGTAGATGATGAACGGGACCATGCCGAAGAAGCCCACCAGCAGCGCGGTCAGGTAGACCCACCAGTGTTCTTCCTTGGGCAGCCCGGCGCGCTCCACCAGCGCAAGCGGCAGCGCGACGAAGCTGGCCATGAGGATGGCGTGCAGCACCAGGATGCCGGCATCCAGGCGCAGCAGCTCGCCGTTCTTCAGGGTCGGCAGCAGCGACTGCCTGGCCACGCTGGATTCGCGGTGCTGCATGCGGTGGTCGGGCGTCGGCACGAAGAACAGGATGATCAGCATGCCCACCAGGGCCATGCCGGCAGTGAACCAGAACAGGCCGTGCAGGCCGAACCAGTGGGTCAGCACCGGGCCGGCCACCATTGCCACGGCGAAGGACACGCCGATGCTCATGCCGATCATGGCCATGGCCTTGGTGCGGTGCTGCTCGCGGGTGAGGTCGGAGAGCATTGCCATCACCGCCGCGGAAATCGCCCCGGCGCCCTGCAGGACGCGCCCGGCGATGATGCCCCAGATGGAATCGGCGTTGGCTGCCAGCGCAGCGCCGGCGGCGAACACCAGCAGGCCGACGATGATGATCGGCCGGCGGCCGATGCGGTCGGACAGAGTGCCCAGCGGAATCTGCAGGACGGCCTGGGTCAGGCCGTAGGCGCCGATGGCCAGGCCGATCAGCGCCGGGGTTGCGCCCGCCAGGTCCTGGCCATAGGTGGCGAGCACCGGCAGCACCATGAACATGCCGAGCATGCGGAACGCGAAGACCAGGGACAGGCCTGCGGCCGCGCGGGTTTCGGTGCCGCTCATGCGCTCAGTGTGGGAATCGTGCATAGGCCCCTCATGGAAAGACGAATAACGGGAATGCGCTGAATTGCCCCCGTGGCGTCGCGTCATCCGGGCCTTGCAGAGCCGGTTGTCGCCAACGCCGAAAAATAGCCGCGCATTCTATCAGTCCTGCGGTCCAACGACACGTACGCGCCACTTTGCCGCGTGCCGACCCCGCCCCGTATACTCATTTGTTTTCGCCCGCCAAGCGAGGCCGTAGTGGACAAGATCCTCATCCGTGGGGCACGCACCCACAACCTGAAGAACATCGACCTGACCCTGCCGCGCGACAAGCTGATCGTGATCACCGGCCTGTCCGGTTCCGGCAAGTCTTCCCTGGCCTTCGACACGCTCTATGCCGAGGGCCAGCGGCGCTACGTGGAATCCCTGTCGGCCTATGCCCGGCAGTTCCTCTCGATGATGGAAAAGCCCGACGTCGACACCATCGAAGGTCTGTCGCCGGCGATTTCCATCGAACAGAAATCCACGTCGCACAACCCACGCTCCACCGTGGGCACCATCACCGAGATCTACGACTACCTGCGCCTGCTCTATGCGCGCGTCGGTATTCCGCGCTGCCCGGACCACGACATCCCGCTGGAGGCGCAGACCGTCAGCCAGATGGTCGACCAGGTGCTGGCGCTGCCCGAGGGCCGCAAGCTGATGCTGCTGGCTCCGGTAATCCGCGAGCGCAAGGGCGAGCACCTCGCGGTGTTCGACGAGATGCGCGCCCAGGGCTTCGTCCGCGCCCGCGTCGACGGCAAGCTCTACGAACTCGATGAAGTGCCCAAGCTGGACAAGAAGCTCAAGCACTCCATCGATATCGTCGTGGACCGCTTCAAGGTGCGTGGCGACCTGCAGCAGCGCCTGGCGGAATCCTTCGAGACCGCGATCAACCTGGCTGACGGCATCGCCCTGGTGGCCCCGATGGACGACGATGAAGGCGAGGAAATGATCTTCTCCGCCCGCTTCGCCTGCCCGATCTGCGGCCATTCCATCAGCGAGCTGGAGCCCAAGCTGTTCTCCTTCAACAACCCGGCCGGCGCCTGTCCCACCTGCGACGGCCTGGGCGTGAAGCAGTTCTTCGACGCGCGGCGGGTGGTCAATGGCGAGCTGACGCTGGCCGAGGGCGCCATTCGCGGCTGGGACCGGCGCAACGTCTACTACTTCCAGATGCTCGGCTCGCTGGCCGGACACTTCGGCTTCAGCCTGGAAGAGCCGTTCCAGAACCTCGACCCGGATCACCAGAAGTTCATCCTCAATGGGTCGGGCCGCGAGAACGTCGAGTTCCGCTACCTCAACGACCGCGGCGACATCGTCAAGCGCGCGCACCCCTTCGAAGGCATCCTGCCGAACCTGGAACGCCGCTACCGCGAGACCGAGTCGGCCACCGTGCGCGAGGAACTGGCCAAGTTCCTCAGCACCCAGCCGTGCCCGGACTGCCATGGCACGCGACTGCGCCGCGAGGCGCGCCACGTCTGGGTAGGCGACAAGACCCTGCCAGCGATCACGGCAATGCCGGTCGGCACCGCCTGCGAATATGCCGAGGGCCTGACCCTCACCGGCCGCCGCGGCGAGATCGCCTCGAAGATCCTCAAGGAGATCCGCGAGCGCCTGCAGTTCCTGGTCAACGTCGGCCTCGACTACCTGACCCTGGACCGCAGCGCCGACACCCTCTCCGGCGGCGAAGCCCAGCGCATCCGCCTGGCCAGCCAGATCGGCGCCGGCCTGGTGGGCGTCATGTACATCCTCGACGAACCCTCCATCGGCCTGCACCAGCGCGACAACGAGCGCCTGCTGGGCACCCTCACCCACCTGCGCAACCTGGGCAACACGGTGATAGTGGTCGAGCACGACGAGGACGCCATCCGCCTCGCCGACTACGTCGTGGACATCGGCCCCGGCGCCGGCGTGCATGGCGGGCAAATCGTTGCCGAGGGCACGCCGCAGCAGGTCATGGACCATCCTGACTCGGTCACCGGTGCCTACCTCTCCGGCCGCACCAAGATCGTCGTGCCCGCCGAGCGCACCCCGCGCAACAAGAAGCAGTTGCTCAAGCTCAAGGGCGCGCGCGGCAACAACCTGCAGAACGTCAATCTGGAAATCCCGGTCGGCCTGTTCACCTGCATCACCGGCGTATCGGGTTCGGGCAAGTCGACGCTGATCAACAACACCCTGTTCCCGATCACAGCCACCGCACTCAACGGCGCCACCACGCTGGAAGTCGCGCCCTACGACTCGTTCGACGGCCTGCAGCACCTGGACAAGGTGGTGGACATCGACCAGAGCCCGATCGGCCGCACCCCGCGTTCCAACCCGGCGACCTACACCGGGCTGTTCACGCCGATCCGCGAGCTATTCGCCGGCGTGCCGGAATCCCGCTCGCGCGGCTACGGTCCGGGGCGTTTCTCGTTCAACGTCAAGGGCGGCCGCTGCGAGGCGTGCCAGGGCGACGGCGTGATCAAGGTGGAGATGCACTTCCTGCCGGACATCTACGTCCCCTGCGACGTCTGCAAGGGCAAGCGCTACAACCGCGAGACCCTGGAAGTCCGCTACAAGGGCAAGAGCATCACCGAGGTGCTGGACATGACCATCGAGGACGCCCGTGCGTTCTTCGACGCCGTGCCGGCCATCGCCCGCAAGCTGCAGACACTGATGGATGTCGGGCTGTCATACATCAAGCTGGGCCAGAGCGCGACCACGCTCTCCGGTGGCGAGGCACAGCGGGTGAAGCTGTCCCGCGAGCTGTCCAAGCGCGATACCGGCAAGACCCTGTACATCCTCGACGAGCCGACCACCGGCCTGCACTTCGCGGATATCCAGCAACTGCTGGACGTGCTGCACCGCCTGCGCGACCACGGCAACACCGTGGTGGTCATCGAGCACAACCTGGACGTGATCAAGACCGCCGACTGGCTGGTCGATCTCGGCCCGGAGGGCGGCTCGAAGGGCGGCCAGATCATCGCCACCGGCACGCCGGAACAGGTCGCGGAGCTGGCGGTGTCGCACACCGGGCACTTCCTCAAGCCGTTGCTGCAGCGCGATCGGGCCTGATCCACACCGGCATGAAAAAGCCCCTGCTGCCCATCGGCACAGGGGCTTTTTCTTGGGCTCTTGGTAGGAGCGAGCTTGCTCGCGAACCTCTCTACGTTGGCGTAGCCGGGTAACTCGGTTCGCGAGCAAGCTCGCTCCTACAAAAGCAAAGCCCCCGGAGCATGGGCGCCGGGGGCTTTGAAGAAACGGAGCTATGGATCAGATCTGCGATTGCAGATAGTTCTCCAGGCCCACCTTCTGGATCAGACCGAGCTGCTGTTCCAGCCAGTAGGCGTGGTCTTCCTCGGTATCGGTCAGTTGCACGCGCAGGATATCGCGGGTAACGAAGTCCTTGTGCTGCTCGCACAGGGCGATGCCCTTGGCCAGGGCGGCGCGCACGTGGCGCTCCAGCTTCAGATCGGCTTCCAGCATCTCCGGCACGGTCTTGCCCGGGTGGATGTCATCCGGCCGCATGCGCGGCGTGCCTTCGAGCAGCAGGATGCGGCGCAGCAGCGCGTCGGCGTGCTGGGTTTCCTCTTCCATCTCGTGGTTCAGGCGCTCGTAGAGCTTGGTGAAGCCCCAATCCTCGTACATGCGCGAGTGGATGAAGTACTGGTCGCGAGCGGCCAGCTCACCGGTCAGCAGCGTGTTGAGATAATCGATAACCTCGGCGTGGCCTTGCATCAGCCTTCTCCCTGGGACGTGACAGCGAATTAAACGGCGCTATGGTCGCGACTGGCCATGACCGGGGTCAAGCACCGGAAACGCAACCGCCCTCCGAAGAGGGCGGCTGGCAGTACCCTTGAGCTTAGGCGAGCGACAGGCCCAGTGCCTTGGCGACACCTTCGCCGTAGGCCGGATCGATGTTGAAGAACAGTGCGAGCTGGCGGCGCTGGATGGCCTCCGGCACACCCGCCATGTCACCGGCGATGTTCTCGTACAGACGTTGCCGCTGGGCTTCGTCGAACAGGCGGAACAGCGCGGCCGGCTGGCTGTAGTAGTCATCGTCGACGCGGTGGTTCCAGTGATCGGCGCTGCCTTCCAGGGTCAGTGGCGGCTCGGAGTAGTCCGGCTGCTCCTGCCATTGGTTGAAACTGTTCGGCTCGTAGGTGACGGTCATGTCGCCGTTGTTGCCGTCCACTCGCATGGCGCCGTCGCGGTGGTAGATGCGCGGGTTGTTGCGCGCGGCGTTTACCGGGATCTGGTGGTGGTTCACGCCCAGGCGGTAGCGGTGCGCGTCGCCGTAGGAGAACAGGCGGCCCTGCAGCATGCGATCCGGCGAGAAACCAATGCCGGGGACGATGTTCGCCGGGCTGAAGGCGGACTGCTCGACCTCGGCGAAATAGTTCGCCGGATTGCGGTTGAGCTCGAAGTAGCCCACCTCGATCAGCGGGTAGTCGCCATGCGGCCAGACCTTGGTCAGGTCGAAGGGGTTGTAGCGATAGGTCGCCGCTTCCTTCTCCGGCATCACTTGCACGTACATCTTCCAGCGCGGGAAGTCGCCGCGCTCGATGGCATCGAACAGATCGCGCTGCGAACTTTCACGGTCGGCGCCGACCAGCCGGGCAGCTTCCTCGTTGCTCAGGTTCTCGATGCCCTGCTGGGTCTTGAAGTGGAACTTGACCCAGAACCGCTCATTGCTGGAGTTGATGAAGCTGAAAGTGTGGCTGCCGAAGCCGTGGACGTGACGGTAGCTGCGCGGCAGGCCGCGGTCGCTGAAATCGATGGTCAGTTGGTGCAGTGCTTCGGGCAGGTGCGAGAAGAAGTCCCACTTCATCGTGGCGTTGCGCAGGTTGGTGCGCGGATCGCGCTTCACCACGTGGTTCAGGTCAGGGAACTTGAGCGGATCGCGGAAGTAGAAGACCGGGGTGTTGTTGCCCACCAGGTCCCAGTTGCCTTCCTCGGTGTAGAACTTCAGGGCGAAGCCGCGGATATCGCGCTCGGCGTCGGCAGCGCCGCGCTCGCCGGCCACAGTGGAGAAGCGCAGGAACAGCGGAGTCTGCTTGCCGACTTCGGAGAACAGCTTGGCGCGACTGTAGCGAGTGATGTCGTGGGTGACGGTGAAGGTGCCGTAGGCGGCAGAGCCCTTGGCATGCATGCGGCGCTCAGGGATCACTTCGCGGTCGAAGTGCGCCAGTTTCTCCAGGAACCAGACGTCCTGCAGCAGCATCGGGCCCCGCGGGCCGGCGGTCTGGACGTTCTGGTTGTCGGCGACCGGCGCTCCGGCAGCGGTCGTCAGGCGGGTGTTGTCACTCATCGTTACTCTCCTCAACGGCGGGGTGTCCATTGGCCGGCGGCTCACGCAGTCTGCGAGCGCGGCCCGACATCCCAATCGGACAATTAAGCGCCTCCACCGGCGTTGCGGCTGTTGATCCAGCTCAGCAAGCAGTAGAAGTCGGCGTCGTTAAGGATCGGTGACAACGGCTCCGTGCATCCAATTTATTGATTCGAGCTGATCGATAGAGAAAACTTTTCGACAGGCAATAAAAAACCGGGCACAAGGCCCGGTTTCCTATAAGGCGTGAGCCTTACTCGGCAGCTTCTACTGCTTGGCCGCCAACAGCGCGGTCAATCAGTTCGACGTATGCCATGGGGGCATTGTCGCCGGCGCGGAAGCCGCACTTCAGGATGCGCAGGTAGCCGCCCGGACGGTTGGCGTAGCGCTTGCCCAGTTCGTTGAACAGCTTGCCTACGGCTTCTTTCGAACGGGTACGGTCGAAAGCGAGACGACGGTTGGCAACGCTATCCACTTTAGCCAGGGTGATCAGCGGCTCGGCAACGCGACGCAGTTCCTTGGCCTTGGGCAGGGTGGTTTTGATCAGTTCGTGTTCGAAGAGCGACACAGCCATGTTCTGGAACATAGCCTTGCGGTGCGCGCTGGTGCGGCTCAGGTGACGACCACTTTTACGATGGCGCATGGTTCAATTCCTTTCCAAACTTTACGTTCGGTAGCTACGACGATCAGGCAGTAGCCTTGTCGTCTTTCTTGAGACTTGCCGGCGGCCAGTTGTCGAGGCGCATACCGAGGGACAGACCGCGAGAGGCCAGAACGTCCTTGATTTCGGTCAGGGACTTCTTGCCCAGGTTCGGCGTTTTGAGCAGCTCTACTTCGGTGCGCTGAATCAGGTCGCCGATGTAGTAGATGTTCTCTGCCTTCAGGCAGTTGGCCGAACGGACGGTCAGCTCAAGGTCATCGACCGGACGCAGCAGGATCGGATCGATCTCGTCTTCCTGCTCTTCAACGACGGGTTCGCTGTCGCCTTTGAGGTCCACGAACGCTGCCAGCTGCTGTTGCAGGATGGTAGCGGCGCGACGGATAGCCTCTTCAGGATCCAGGGTGCCGTTGGTTTCCAGATCAAGGACCAGCTTGTCCAGGTTGGTACGCTGTTCGACACGGGCATTCTCGACCACGTAGGCAACACGACGTACGGGGCTGAACGAGGCGTCGAGCTGAAGACGGCCAATGCTGCGGCTTTCGTCTTCATCGCTCGAACGGGCATCAGCCGGCTCGTAGCCACGGCCACGAGCGACTTTCAGCTTCATGTTCAGCGCGCCGTTATCGGCCAGGTGGGCGATAACATGGTCACCGTTGACGATCTCGACATCATGATCCAGCTGAATATCGGCAGCGGTCACCACACCCGAGCCCTTTTTCGCCAGGGTCAGCGTCACTTCGTCACGGCCGTGCAGCTTGATGGCCAGGCCTTTCAGGTTGAGCAGGATCTCGATGACATCTTCCTGCACACCTTCGATGGCGGAGTACTCGTGGAGTACGCCGTCGATCTCGGCCTCGACTACTGCACAGCCAGGCATGGAGGACAACAGGATGCGACGCAGCGCGTTGCCCAGGGTATGGCCGAAACCACGCTCGAGAGGCTCGAGAGTGATCTTGGCGCGGGTTTGGCTGACCACCTGCACATCGATGTGGCGGGGGGTCAGGAACTCATTTACCGAACTCTGCATGGATGCACCTATTTTCTAGCCCTTACTTGGAGTAGAGCTCGACAATCAGGTTTTCGTTGATGTCGGCGGACAGATCGGCACGAGCCGGGACACTTTTGAAGGTGCCAGCTTTCTTGTCGGTATCCACTTCGACCCACTCAACGCGACCGCGCTGGGCGCACAGGTCCAGAGCTTGGGCGATACGCAGCTGGTTCTTCGATTTCTCGCGAACAGCAACCACGTCACCAGCTTTGACCTGGTAGGACGGTACGTTTACGGTCTGACCGTTGACGCTGATGGTCTTGTGGGACACCAGCTGACGGGATTCGGAACGAGTGGAACCGAAGCCCATACGGTAGACGACGTTGTCCAGACGGCACTCAAGCAGCTGCAGCAGGTTTTCACCCGTGGAGCCCTTGCGGCGGGACGCTTCCTGATAGTAGCCACGGAATTGACGCTCGAGGACGCCGTAGATACGACGAACTTTTTGCTTCTCGCGCAGCTGCAGACCGTAGTCGGACAGGCGACCACGGCGCTGGCCGTGCTGACCGGGAACTTGTTCTGCCTTGCATTTCGAGTCGAGGGCACGAACGCCGCTCTTCAGGAAAAGATCAGTGCCTTCGCGGCGGGACAGTTTGCACTTGGGACCAATGTAACGAGCCATTTCTCACTGTCTCCTATTACACGCGACGCTTTTTCGGCGGACGGCAGCCGTTATGCGGGATCGGGGTTACGTCGGTGATGCTGGCGATCTTGTAACCGCAGGCATTCAGCGCACGAACAGCCGACTCGCGGCCCGGGCCCGGGCCTTTGACGTTGACGTCAAGGTTCTTCAGACCGTATTCCAGAGCAGCCTGGCCGGCACGCTCGGCCGCTACCTGGGCAGCGAACGGGGTGCTCTTACGCGAGCCGCGGAAGCCCGAACCACCGGAGGTAGCCCAGGACAGAGCGTTGCCCTGACGGTCGGTAATGGTAACGATGGTGTTGTTGAAGGACGCGTGGATGTGCGCGATCCCGTCAACCACCGTCTTTTTGACTTTCTTGCGAGGACGAGCAGCAGGTTTTGCCATGACTAGATTCCTAAGCGATTACTTGCGGATCGGCTTACGCGGGCCCTTACGGGTGCGCGCGTTGGTCTTGGTACGCTGACCGCGAACCGGCAGACCACGACGATGACGCAGACCGCGATAGCAACCGAGGTCCATCAGACGCTTGATGTTCATGTTGATTTCGCGGCGCAGGTCACCTTCGGTGGTCAGCTTGGCCACCTCGGTACGCAGCGAATCAATCTGCTCTTCGCTCAGCTCTTTGATCTTTACAGCCGGGCTGATGCCGGTGGCTGCACAGATGCTCTGTGCGGTAGTGCGACCAACACCATAGATGTAGGTCAGCGAGATAACAGTGTGCTTGTTATCCGGAATGTTTACGCCTGCAATACGGGCCATTCAGAAAAACTCCAATTGACAGCTACCCGGCGCCCAGGGAGCCAAGAAAGGGCGCGGATATTAGCGCTGTAAAAACAAATAATCAACCCGGCAGCACACTAGCTGCCGGGTTATAACGCGTGGTTCACACTCAGCCTTGGCGCTGCTTGTGACGCGGCTCCGCGCTGCAGATCACACGAACGACGCCTTCGCGACGGACGATCTTGCAGTTGCGGCACAGCTTCTTAACCGATGCACGAACTTTCATCAGTGACTCCTCGAACCTTACGGGTCAGCGCAGCAGGCCGCTGCCATAGCCCTTCAGGTTGGCTTTCTTCATGAGGGATTCGTACTGGTGAGAAACGAGGTGCGATTGTACTTGAGCCATAAAGTCCATCACAACCACGACCACGATCAGCAACGAGGTCCCGCCAAGGTAGAACGGTACGTGGGCAGCTACGACCAGGAACTGGGGCAGCAGGCACACAGCCGTCATGTACAGGGCACCGAACATGGTCAAACGGGTCAGCACGCCATCGATATAGCGAGCAGACTGTTCACCCGGACGAATACCCGGAATAAATGCACCGGACTTCTTGAGGTTTTCCGCCACGTCCTTCGGGTTGAACATCAGCGCTGTGTAGAAGAAGCAGAAGAAAACGATCCCTGCACTAAACAGCAGAATGTTCAGCGGCTGACCAGGAGCGATCGCTTGCGCGACGTCCTGCAGCCAACCCAGGCCTTCCGACTGACCGAACCAGGCACCCAGGGATGCCGGGAACAGCAGAATGCTGCTGGCGAAGATCGCGGGAATCACACCCGCCATGTTCACTTTCAGCGGCAGATGGCTGGTCTGGGCGGCAAACACCTTGCGACCTTGCTGGCGCTTGGCGTAATGCACAGCGATACGACGCTGACCACGCTCGATGAACACCACGAACGCAATGATGGCCACGGCCAGAAGGCCGATGGCGATCAGGGCGAAGATGTTGATGTCACCTTGACGCGCGGACTCGAAGGACTGGCCGATTGCTCGGGGCAGGCCTGCGACGATACCGGAGAAGATCAACATGGAGATGCCGTTGCCGACACCCCGCTCGGTGATCTGCTCACCCAGCCACATCATGAACAGGGCACCCGCCACGAAGGTGGTGACCGACACGAAGTAGAAGCCGAAGTCGTTGGAGAAGGCCACGCCCTGGCTACCCAGACCAATGGACATGCCAATGGCCTGGACGAGTGCCAGGACGAGAGTTGCGTAGCGGGTGTACTGGCTGATCTTGCGACGCCCAGACTCACCCTCTTTCTTCAACTGCTCCAGCTGCGGGCTGATAGCGGTCATGAGCTGCATGATGATCGACGCCGAGATGTACGGCATGATCCCCAATGCAAAAATACTCATGCGCTCCAGCGCGCCGCCGGAAAACATGTTGAAGAGGCTAAGAATGGTCCCCTCGTTCTGCCGGAACAGTGCCGCCAAGCGATCAGGGTTGATGCCGGGGACTGGGATATGCGCGCCGATCCGATAGACGATGATCGCCAGGAACAGGAAACGCAGACGTGCCCAGAGCTCGGACAAACCACCACCGTTGCTCAGCGCAGAGAGAGCACCTTGCTTAGCCATTTAGTCCTCGATTTTGCCGCCAGCTGCTTCGATAGCCGCACGAGCGCCCTTGGTGGCGCCGATGCCCTTCAGGGTGACTGCGCGTGTAACGTCGCCCGACAGCATGACTTTCACACGCTGTACGTTCTGGTTAATCACGTTGGCATCCTTGAGGGACTGCACGGTTACGACATCACCTTCGACCTTGGCCAGTTCGGAAGTACGCACTTCTGCGCGATCCATGGCTTTGAGCGAGTTGAAGCCGAACTTCGGCAGACGACGGTGCAGCGGCTGCTGACCACCCTCGAAGCCCGGAGCGATGGAGCCACCGGAGCGGGAGGTTTGACCTTTGTGACCACGGCCACCAGTCTTGCCCAGACCGCTACCGATGCCACGGCCCGGACGGTGCTTTTCGCGACGGGCACCCGGCGCGGAACGCAGATCGTTCAGTTGCATGGATTAACCCTCCACACGCAGCAGGTAGTAGGCCTTGTTGATCATGCCGCGGTTTTCAGGAGTGTCCTGAACTTCGACGGTATGATTGATGCGACGCAGGCCGAGGCCTTTGACGCAAGCCTTGTGATTGGCCAGACGGCCGTTCAGGCTCTTGATCAGGGTAACTTTGACAGTTGCCATGGTTAGAGAATCTCCTCGACGCTCTTGCCACGCTTGGCCGCTACCGACTCAGGGGACTGCATGTTCTTCAGGCCCTTGAAGGTTGCGTAGACCACGTTCACCGGGTTGGTGGAGCCGTAGCACTTCGCCAGAACGTTCTGCACACCGGCCACTTCCAGGACAGCACGCATGGCGCCGCCGGCGATGATGCCGGTACCTTCGGAAGCCGGCTGCATGTACACCTTGGAGGCGCCATGGGCGGACTTGGTCGGGTACTGCAGGGTGGTGCCGTTCAGATCAACCTGGATCATGTTACGGCGAGCAGCTTCCATTGCCTTCTGGATAGCGGCCGGCACTTCACGCGCCTTGCCACGACCGAAGCCAACACGGCCCTTGCCATCGCCAACCACGGTCAGCGCGGTGAAGGCGAAGATACGGCCACCTTTTACGGTTTTGGCGACGCGGTTCACTTGAACCAGCTTCTCGATGTAGCCTTCGTCGCGCTTTTGATCGTTGTTTGCCATAACTTAGAACTCCAGACCGCCTTCACGAGCGGCATCAGCCAGGGCCTTGATACGACCGTGGTACTTGAAGCCAGAACGGTCGAACGCCACCTGAGTGACGCCGGCAGCCTTGGCGCGTTCCGCGACCAGTTGACCAACTTTCTTGGCTGCGTCGACGTTGCCGGTGGCAGCTTCGCGCAGTTCCTTGTCCAGGGTCGAGGCGCTGGCCAGGACCTTGCCACCATCGGCTGCAATGACCTGGGCGTAGATGTGCTGGGAAGAGCGATACACGCAGAGGCGTACGGCTTCCAGTTCGCGCATCTTCAGGCGAGCCTTGCGAGCGCGGCGCAGACGGGTTTCTTTCTTGACGCTCATTTGCTATGCCCTACTTCTTCTTGGCTTCTTTACGAAGGACGACTTCGTCGGCGTAACGCACGCCCTTGCCTTTGTACGGCTCCGGCGGACGGAAGTCGCGGATTTCCGCGGCGACCTGGCCCACCAGCTGCTTGTCGATACCCTTGATCAGGATGTCGGTCTGGCTGGGGGTTTCCGCAACGATGCCGGCAGGCAGTTCGTAATCAACCGGGTGGGAGAAGCCGAGAGCCAGGGACAGCACTTGGCCTTTGGCCTGCGCCTTGTAACCAACACCAACCAGCTGGAGCTTGCGCTCGAAGCCCTGGCTGACGCCGATTACCATGTTGTTGACCAGAGCGCGGGTGGTACCGGCCATGGCACGGGTCTGCTGGTCGCCGTTACGCGCAGCGAAACGCAGCTCACCGTTGTCCTGAATGACTTCGACGGACGGATGTACTTTCAGCTCGAGAGCGCCCTTGGCACCCTTGATCGAAAGTTCCTGACCAGCCAGCTTGATTTCAACGCCAGCGGGCAGAATGACGGGGTTCTTAGCAACGCGAGACATGCTGATTCCCCTTAGAACACAGTGCAGAGCACTTCGCCACCAACGCCAGCGGCACGGGCAGCACGATCAGTCATCACACCTTTGTTGGTGGAGACGATCGAAACACCCAGGCCGCCGCGAACTTTCGGCAGCTGGTCTACGGATTTGTACTGGCGCAGGCCAGGACGGCTGATTCGCTTCACTTCCTCGATGACAGGCTTGCCTTCGAAGTACTTCAGCTCGATCGACAGCAGAGGCTTGGCCTCGGCGGTGACTTGGAAATCCGCAATGTAACCTTCGTCCTTGAGGACTTTGGCGACTGCCGCTTTCAGCTTGGAAGACGGCATGCTCACGACGGTCTTCTCAGCCATCTGGGCATTACGGATGCGAGTTAGCATGTCTGCTAACGGGTCCTGCATACTCATGGGCTTAATGCTCCTGATACAAAAGATAAGCCTTCAACTTCATAACTCGCCCACAGAACGCCGGACGAACTAAAACCCGGACTCGGGGGAGCCGGGTATTCTAGAGATCGCTCAAAAACGAATCAAGCCCCACGAGGGGGCTTGCTTCGCAAAGCGATCAACGGAGCCGTTGCCGACCCCGTCTAGCACTTACCAGCTGGCTTTCACCAGGCCCGGTACGTCACCACGCATTGCCGCTTCACGCAGCTTGTTACGGCTCAGGCCGAACTTGCGGTAGTAACCGTGCGGACGACCGGTCAGGCGGCAACGGTTACGCAGGCGGCTGGCGCTGGCGTCACGCGGTTGCTTCTGCAGGGCGACCTGGGCATTCCAGCGATCTTCAGCCGAAGTGCTCGGATTAGCGATGATCGCTTTCAGCTCGGCACGCTTCTTGGCGTACTTGGCTACCGTTTGCTGACGCTTCAGCTCACGGTTCTTCATGCTCTCTTTAGCCATGGTCCTACTCCAATCAGTTGCGGAACGGGAATTTGAAGGCGCGCAGCAGGGCACGACCTTCATCATCCGAACGCGCGGTGGTGGTCAGAGTGATATCCATACCGCGGAGGGCATCGATCTTGTCGTAATCGATTTCCGGGAAGATGATCTGCTCTTTGACGCCCATGCTGTAGTTGCCACGGCCGTCGAAGGACTTGGCATTCAGACCGCGGAAGTCACGAACGCGCGGCAGGGAGATCGACAGCAGACGGTCCAGGAACTCGTACATGCGATCGCCACGCAGGGTGACTTTCACGCCGATCGGCCAGCCTTCACGAATCTTGAAGCCAGCGATGGACTTACGAGCGTAAGTCACAACCGGCTTCTGACCCGCGATCTTTTCCAGATCAGCTACGGCGCTCTCGATGACTTTCTTGTCACCGACAGCTTCGCCAAGACCCATGTTCAGGGTGATTTTGGTAACGCGCGGAACTTCCATCACGTTCGCCAGCTGAAGCTCTTGCTTCAGCTTGGGAGCGATTTCCTTCCGATAAATTTCTTTCAATCGTGCCATGGTGATCTACCTAGCTCCCTCAAGCCTGAACCGGTTTCTGGGTCGACTTGAAGACACGAATCTTCTTGCCGTCTTCGACTTTGAAACCAACGCGGTCAGCCTTGTTGGTTTCAGCGTTGAAGATGGCGACGTTGGAGACGTGCAGAGGCGCCTCCTTCTCGACGATCCCGCCTTGCTGGTTGAGCATGGGGTTGGGCTTGGTGTGGCGCTTGACCAGGTTAACACCGCCAACGACCAGACGGTCGTCAGCCAGAACCTTGATCACTTTGCCACGCTTGCCCTTGTCCTTGCCGGCAATGACGATGACTTCGTCGTCACGACGAATTTTTTGCATGACGGCTACTCCTTACAGCACTTCAGGGGCAAGGGAGACGATCTTCATGAACTTCTCGGTACGAAGTTCACGAGTCACCGGCCCGAAGATACGGGTGCCGATCGGCTCCTGCTTGTTGTTCAGCAGGACGGCGGCGTTGCCGTCGAAGCGAATGATGGAACCGTCGGTACGACGTACGCCGTGCTTGGTGCGAACGACCACGGCAGTCATGACCTGGCCCTTCTTCACCTTGCCACGCGGAATTGCTTCCTTGACGGTGACCTTGATGATGTCGCCAATGCCGGCGTACCGGCGGTGGGAACCGCCGAGTACCTTGATGCACATTACGCGACGCGCGCCGCTGTTATCAGCGACTTCGAGCATGGATTGAGTCTGAATCATCTTCTATCTCCGACCCTTAGACTTCAACCGCGCGCTCGACGATATCAACCAGGGTCCAGGCCTTGGTCTTGGCCAGCGGACGGGTCTCGCGAATGGTGACCAGGTCACCAATGCGGCACTGATTGGTTTCGTCGTGTGCGTGCAGTTTGGTCGAACGCTTCACGTATTTGCCGTAGATCGGGTGCTTGACGCGGCGCTCGATCAGTACGGTGACGGTCTTGTCCATCTTGTCGCTGACGACGCGGCCAGTCAGCGTACGGACGGTTTTCTGAGCTTCAGCCATGATTACTTACCTGCTTGCTGGTTGAGCACAGTTTTCACGCGAGCGATGTCGCGCTTAACCTGCGAGAGCAGGTGAGACTGCCCCAACTGGCCAGTTGCTTTCTGCATGCGCAGATTGAACTGGTCGCGCAGCAGGCCGAGCAGTTGCTCGTTCAGCTGCTCAACGGATTTTTCACGAAGTTCATTCGCTTTCATCACATCACCGTCCGCTTAACAAAGGAGGTGGCGAGCGGCAGCTTTGCAGCAGCCAGGGCGAATGCCTCACGCGCCAGCTCTTCGGATACACCCTCGATCTCGTACAGGACCTTGCCCGGTTGAATCTGGGCTACCCAGTACTCGACGCCGCCCTTACCTTTACCCATACGTACTTCCAGGGGCTTCTTGGTAACAGGCTTGTCGGGGAATACACGGATCCAGATCTTGCCGCCACGTTTTACGTGACGGGTCAGCGCACGACGCGCGGACTCGATCTGACGTGCGGTGAGACGGCCACGGCTGGTTGCCTTGAGGGCGAACTCGCCGAAGCTGACTTTAGAACCGCGATGAGCCAGGCCACGGTTGTGACCGGTCATTTGCTTGCGGAACTTCGTACGCTTGGGTTGCAGCATTTGCGTACTCCTTACTTAGCAGCTTTTTTACGAGGAGCGGGCGCTACCGGCTTCAGCTCTTCCTGGCGGCCACCGATGACCTCGCCTTTGAAGATCCAAACCTTCACACCGATCACACCGTAGGTGGTGTGCGCTTCGTAGGTTGCATAGTCGATGTCGGCACGCAGGGTGTGCAGGGGCACACGACCTTCGCGATACCACTCGGTACGAGCGATTTCAGCGCCGCCCAGACGACCGCTTACCTGGATCTTGATGCCTTTGGCACCAATGCGCATGGCGTTCTGTACAGCGCGCTTCATGGCGCGACGGAACATGACGCGACGCTCCAGCTGCTGAGCTACGCTTTGCGCAACCAGCATACCGTCGAGTTCCGGCTTGCGGATCTCTTCGATGTTGATGTGCACCGGCACACCCATTTGCTTGGTCAGGTCCTGACGCAGCTTCTCAACATCTTCACCTTTCTTGCCGATCACGATGCCGGGACGAGCGGTGTGGATGGTGATACGTGCAGTCTGAGCCGGGCGATGGATATCGATACGGCTTACGGACGCGCTTTTTAGTTTGTCTTGGAGATACTCACGTACCTTCAGGTCGGCGAACAGATAATCGGCGTAAGTGCGCTTATCTGCGTACCAAACGGAGGTGTGCTCCTTGACGATACCCAGGCGGATGCCATTGGGATGTACTTTCTGACCCATCTGATCGACTCCGTTACTTGTCCGCAACCTTGACAGTGATATGGCAAGACCGCTTGACGATGCGATCAGCACGGCCTTTGGCACGCGGCATGATGCGCTTGAGCGAACGACCTTCGTTGACGAAGACGGTGGAGACTTTGAGATCGTCTACATCGGCGCCTTCGTTGTGCTCGGCGTTGGCAACGGCCGACTCCAGCACTTTCTTCATGATCTCGGCGGCTTTCTTGTTGCTGAAAGCCAGGAGGTTGAGCGCGTCGCCCACCTTCTTCCCGCGGATCTGGTCGGCGACCAAGCGGGCTTTCTGGGCGGAGATACGAGCGCCCGAGAGCTTAGCGGCTACTTCCATCTTCCTTACCCCTTAACGCTTGGCTTTCTTGTCCGCAGCGTGCCCACGATAAGTGCGGGTAGCAGCGAACTCGCCGAGTTTGTGACCGACCATGTCTTCGTTGACCAGAACGGGCACGTGTTGACGGCCGTTGTGGACAGCGATGGTCAGACCAACCATGTGCGGCATGATCATAGAACGGCGCGACCAGGTCTTGATCGGCTTGCGGTCGTTCTTTTCTACCGCCACTTCGATCTTCTTCAGCAGGTGAAGATCGATAAAAGGACCTTTTTTCAGAGAACGTGGCACTGTCGTATCCCTCTATTTACTTGCGGCGACGGACGATCATGTTGTCGGTACGCTTGTTCGCGCGAGTCTTCTTACCCTTGGTCTGAAGACCCCACGGCGATACCGGATGACGACCAGCAGAGGTACGACCTTCACCACCACCATGCGGGTGGTCGACCGGGTTCATGGCAACACCACGAACGGTCGGGCGAACGCCACGCCAGCGCTTGGCACCGGCCTTACCCAGCGAACGCAGGCTGTGCTCGGAGTTCGAGACTTCGCCCAGGGTCGCACGGCAGTCAGCCAGGACTTTGCGCATTTCGCCGGAGCGCAGACGCACGGTGACGTAGGCACCTTCACGGGCAACCAGCTGAGCCGAGGCGCCAGCGGAGCGAGCGATCTGAGCGCCCTTGCCGGGCTTCAGTTCGATACCGTGGATGGTGCTACCAACCGGGATGTTGCGCAGCGGCATGTTGTTGCCGGCCTTGATCGGAGCGCCGATACCGGAGATCAGTTGATCGCCAGCCACCACGCCTTTGGGGGCGATGATGTAACGACGCTCGCCGTCCGCGTATTTCAGCAGAGCGATGTGAGCAGTACGGTTCGGATCGTATTCGACGCGTTCAACGATGGCAGGGATGCCATCCTTGTTGCGACGGAAGTCGACCAGACGATAGTGCTGCTTGTGGCCACCACCGATATGACGGGTGGTGATACGACCGTTGTTGTTACGGCCGCCCGACTTGGACTTCTTCTCGAGCAGGGGAGCGAACGGAGCACCTTTGTGCAGGTCCTGGTTCACTACCTTGACGACGAAACGACGACCAGCGGAAGTCGGTTTGCATTTAACGATTGCCATGATGCACCCCTTTACTCAGCGCCAGCTGCGAAATCGAGATCCTGGCCCGGCTGGAGAGCGATGTACGCTTTTTTCCAGTCGTTACGCTTGCCCAGGCCGCGAACGGTACGCTTGGTCTTGCCCTGAACGTTCAGGGTGGTGACGCGACGTACTTTCACGCCGAACAGGCTTTCTACGGCCTTCTTGATTTCCAGCTTGGTTGCATCAGTGGCAACCTTGAAAACGAATTGGCTGTTGCCGTCCGCCAGGCCAGTGGCCTTCTCGGAGATATGCGGGCCCAGCAGCACTTTGAATACGCGTTCCTGGTTCATGCCAGCAGCTCCTCGAACTTCTTCACGGCGGACACGGTGACGAGCACCTTGTCGTAGGCGATGAGGCTGACCGGATCGGAAGCCTGGACGTCACGTACATCGACGTGGGCCAGGTTGCGAGCTGCCAGGTACAGGTTCTCATCGACGCCTTCGGTGACGATCAGTACATCTTTCAGGCCCAGGCCTTCCAGCTTGCTGACCAGACCCTTGGTCTTCGGTGCGTCGACAGCGAAGTCGGCAACGACAACCAGACGATCCAGACGAACCAGCTCGGAGAGGATGGAGCGCAGAGCTGCGCGGTACATCTTCTTGTTGAGCTTCTGGGAGTGATCCTGGGGCTTGGCTGCGAAGGTCGCGCCGCCGCCACGCCAGATGGGGCTGCGGATGGTGCCAGCACGAGCACGACCAGTGCCCTTCTGACGCCACGGCTTCTTGCCACCACCGGAGACTTCGGAACGAGTTTTCTGAGCCTTGGTGCCCTGACGACCGCCAGCCATGTAGGCGACGACTGCCTGGTGAACCAGGGTCTCGTTGAATTCGCTACCAAAGGTACGCTCGGAAACCTCGATCGCCTGAGCGCCATTTACATTCAGTTGCATCTCAGCTTCCTCTCTTAACCGCGAGCCTTGGCTGCCGGACGCACCAGCACATCACCACCGGTAGCGCCGGGAACGGCACCTTTTACCAGCAGCAGATTGCGCTCTGCATCGACACGCACGACCTCAAGGGATTGAACGGTTACGCGCTCAGCACCCATGTGGCCCGACATTTTTTTGCCCTTGAACACTCGACCAGGAGTCTGGCACTGGCCGATGGAACCCGGGACGCGGTGGGAAACGGAGTTACCGTGGGTGTTATCTTGACCACGGAAGTTCCAGCGCTTGATGGTACCGGCGAAGCCTTTACCCTTGGACTCGCCGGTAACGTCTACCAGCTGGCCTGCCTGGAACAGGTCGACAGAGATGGAATCGCCTGCCTTGAACTCCTCTTCGCCCAGACGGAATTCCCACACGCCGCGACCGGCGGCGACATTCGCCTTGGCAAAGTGACCGGCTTGCGCCTTGGTCACGCGAGAAGCACGGCGCTCGCCAGCAGTTACCTGCACGGCGCGATAGCCATCGCTTTCTTCGTTTTTGAACTGGGTGACGCGATTCGGCTCGACTTCAATGACCGTAACCGGAATAGAGACACCATCTTCGGTGAAGATGCGGGTCATGCCGCACTTACGACCGACAACACCAATTGTCATCTTTAGAACCTCTTTAGTGTACGGGGCTTTCACCCGCTATGGCCGCCCATTTCAGAGCGTTACACGACCAATGCCGAAGGCATTAGCCGAGGCTGATCTGTACTTCGACGCCAGCAGCAAGGTCGAGCTTCATCAGCGCGTCGACGGTTTTGTCGGTCGGCTGAACGATGTCGAGAACACGCTTGTGGGTACGAATTTCGTACTGGTCACGAGCGTCCTTGTTGACGTGCGGGGAAATCAGCACGGTGTAACGTTCCTTGCGGGTCGGCAGAGGAATCGGACCACGCACCTGAGCGCCAGTACGTTTCGCGGTTTCCACGATTTCCTGGGTAGATTGGTCGATCAGGCGATGGTCAAAAGCCTTCAACCGAATACGGATTTGTTGATTTTGCATTTGACCTCAGACTCCAAGTTGCCATTCCCAACGGACGGACTCCGCCCGTTAAAAGGAGGCGCAATTGTACGGATGCGCCTGGGGGGTGTCAATATTTAACCAACTCAACGAAAAAGGGACCCCGAAGGGTCCCTTTTCCTGGAGCGGATCAGCGATTACTCGATGATCTTGGCAACCACGCCGGCGCCAACGGTACGACCGCCTTCGCGGATCGCGAAGCGCAGGCCATCTTCCATGGCGATCGGAGCGATCAGGGTGACAACCATTTTCACGTTGTCGCCCGGCATTACCATCTCAACGCCTTCCGGCAGTTCGCAGTTGCCGGTCACGTCGGTGGTACGGAAGTAGAACTGCGGACGGTAGCCCTTGAAGAACGGGGTGTGACGACCACCTTCTTCCTTGGACAGCACGTACACTTCGCACTCGAACTTGGTGTGCGGCTTGATGGTGCCCGGCTTGGCCAGAACCTGGCCACGCTCTACGTCTTCACGCTTGGTGCCACGCAGCAGGACGCCGACGTTCTCACCAGCACGACCTTCGTCGAGCAGCTTGCGGAACATTTCAACGCCGGTGCAGGTAGTCTTGGTGGTCGCCTTGATGCCGACGATTTCCACTTCTTCCTGGATCTTGACGATGCCACGCTCAACACGGCCGGTTACCACGGTGCCGCGACCGGAGATCGAGAATACGTCTTCGATCGGCATCAGGAACGGCTTGTCGATGGCGCGCTCGGGCTCAGGGATATACGAGTCCAGGGTTTCTACCAGCTTGCGCACGGCGGAAACGCCCATCTCGTTGTCGTCCTGGCCGTTCAGGGCCATCAGAGCGGAACCGATCACGATCGGAGTGTCGTCGCCCGGGAAGTCGTAGGTGTTCAGCAGATCGCGAACTTCCATTTCGACCAGTTCCAGCAGCTCGGCGTCGTCAACCATGTCGGCCTTGTTCAGGAACACGACGATGTAAGGAACGCCTACCTGGCGGGACAGCAGGATGTGCTCGCGGGTCTGCGGCATGGGGCCGTCAGCAGCCGAGCAAACCAGGATCGCGCCGTCCATCTGGGCAGCACCGGTGATCATGTTCTTCACGTAGTCGGCGTGGCCCGGGCAGTCTACGTGAGCGTAGTGGCGTACCGGCGAGTCGTATTCAACGTGCGAGGTGTTGATGGTGATACCACGAGCCTTCTCTTCCGGCGCGTTGTCGATCTGGTCGAAAGCGCGAGCGGAGCCGCCCCAGGTCTCAGAGCAGACCTTGGTCAGAGCAGCGGTCAGAGTGGTTTTGCCGTGGTCAACGTGACCGATGGTGCCGACGTTGACGTGCGGTTTGTTACGTTCAAATTTTTCTTTAGCCACGAGAGTAACCTCTTACTAAAAGAGCTGAATCAAGCTTGTTTTTTGGCCAGAGCTTCGACGACGTTCGCCGGAGCTTCAGCATACTTGGAGAATTCCATGGAGTAGCTAGCGCGACCCTGGGACATGGAACGCACGTCGGTTGCATAACCGAACATCTCGCCCAGCGGAACCTCGGCACGGATAACCTTACCGGAAACCGAGTCTTCCATCCCCTGAATCAGACCACGACGACGGTTCAGGTCACCCATCACGTCACCCATGTAATCCTCAGGAGTCACCACTTCCACCTTCATGATCGGCTCGAGCACCTTGCCGCCGCCCTTCTGGGCCAGCTGCTTGGTCGCCATGGAAGCAGCGATCTTGAACGCCATCTCGTTGGAGTCGACGTCGTGGTAGGAACCATCGAAGACGGTAGCCTTCAGGCCGATCAGCGGATAGCCGGCAACAACGCCGTTCTTCATCTGCTCTTCGATGCCCTTCTGGATGGCCGGGATGTATTCCTTCGGAACCACACCGCCCACGACTTCGTTGGTGAAGACCAGGCCTTCAGTGATGTTGCCCTTGTCGTCCACGTCCGGAGTCGAGAAGCGAATCCAGCAGTGACCGAACTGACCACGACCACCGGACTGACGAACGAACTTGCCTTCGATCTCGATGTTGTCCTTCGAGATGGTTTCGCGGTACGAAACCTGCGGCTTGCCGATGTTCGCCTCAACGCCGAATTCACGCTTCATGCGGTCGACGAGGATGTCCAGGTGCAGCTCACCCATACCGGAGATGATGGTCTGGCCGGTTTCTTCGTCGGTCTTCACGCGGAACGACGGGTCTTCCTGAGCCAGCTTGCCGAGGGCAATGCCCATCTTCTCCTGGTCAGCCTTGGTCTTCGGCTCAACAGCTACCGAGATCACAGGCTCCGGGAAGTCCATACGCTCGAGGATGATCGGCTTCTCGATGTCGCACAGGGTGTCACCGGTGGTGACGTCCTTCATGCCGATCAGAGCAGCGATGTCGCCAGCGCGTACTTCTTTGATCTCGTCACGCTGGTTGGCGTGCATCTGCACCATACGACCAACGCGCTCTTTCTTGCCTTTCACGGAGTTGACAACGGAGTTGCCGGACTCCAGAACGCCCGAGTAGACGCGAACGAAGGTCAGAGTACCTACGAACGGGTCGGTGGCGATCTTGAATGCCAGAGCCGAGAACGGAGCATTGTCGTCAGCCGGACGCTCGTCTTTCGGAGCATCGTCGCCGTCGTCAATGTGATCCGGGTGGATACCCTGGATCGCCGGAATCTCGGTCGGAGCAGGCAGGAAGTCGATCACGGCGTCGAGAACCAGGGGCACGCCCTTGTTCTTGAACGAGGAGCCGCAGACAGCCGGTACGATTTCGCAGGCGATAGTACGCAGACGCAGGCCAGCCTTGATCTCTTCGATCGACAGCTCACCCTCTTCCAGGTACTTGTTCATCAGCTCTTCGTTGGCTTCGGCAGCAGCCTCGACCATGTTGTTGCGCCACTCGGTGGCCAGCTCGACCATATCGGCAGGAATTTCTTCCTCGCGATAGGAAGTGCCCTTGTCGTCTTCGTTCCAGTAGATGGCCTTCATCTTCAGCAGGTCGACCTGACCCTGGAAGTCATCTTCTGCACCGATGGCCAGCTGAACCGGAACCGGGGTATGACCCAGGCGGTTCTTGATCTGACCGACGACGCGCAGGAAGTTGGCGCCGGCGCGGTCCATCTTGTTCACGTAAACGATACGCGGAACGCCGTACTTGTTGGCTTGACGCCATACGGTTTCGGACTGCGGCTCAACGCCGGAGGTGCCGCAGAACACAACGACAGCGCCGTCCAGTACGCGCAGGGAGCGCTCAACTTCAATGGTGAAGTCTACGTGGCCGGGGGTGTCGATGACGTTTACGCGGTACTTGTCGTACTGGCCGCGCGAACCTTCCCAGAAGGTGGTGATCGCAGCGGAGGTGATGGTAATACCACGCTCCTGCTCCTGCACCATCCAGTCGGTAGTGGCAGCGCCGTCGTGCACCTCACCCATCTTGTGGCTGAGACCTGTATAGAACAGGATCCGCTCGGTGGTGGTGGTCTTGCCCGCGTCAACGTGGGCACAGATACCAATGTTCCGGTAGCGGTTGATTGCTGTGTTACGAGCCATAGAGCCCTCGCAGAAGTGTTGTTGCCGTAATTAGAAGCGGTAGTGCGAGAACGCTTTGTTGGCCTCGGCCATACGGTGCACGTCTTCACGCTTCTTGACGGCAGCGCCTTTGCCTTCAGCGGCATCCAGCAGCTCGCCAGCCAGGCGCAGAGCCATGGACTTCTCGCCACGCTTGCGGGCGAAGTCCACCAGCCAGCGCATGGCCAGTGCATTACGACGGGACGGACGTACTTCGACCGGAACCTGGTAGGTAGCACCGCCAACACGGCGGGACTTCACTTCGACCAGCGGAGCGATGGCGTCGAGTGCTTTTTCGAAGAGTTCCAGGGGGTCGCCTTTACCGCGCTCTTTGACCTTGTCCAGAGCACCGTAAACGATACGCTCGGCAACGGCTTTCTTGCCGCTTTCCATCACGTGGTTCATGAACTTCGCCAGAATCTGGCTTCCGTATTTAGGATCGGCCAGGATCTCACGTTTGGCCGCTACACGACGTCTTGGCATTGATAAGCCCTCAAACGGTCTTCAGGTTAGCCCGGGACGATGCCCGACCTTACTCTTATCGACTCAGAAAATAGGAAAACAAAATTACTTCGGACGCTTCGCGCCGTACTTCGAACGACCCTGCTTACGGTCTTTAACGCCGGAGGTATCCAGCGAACCGCGCACGGTGTGGTAACGCACACCCGGAAGGTCCTTTACACGACCGCCACGGATCAGCACGACGCTGTGTTCCTGCAGGTTGTGACCTTCACCACCGATGTACGAGGAAACCTCGAAACCGTTGGTCAGGCGAACACGGCACACCTTACGCAGTGCGGAGTTCGGCTTCTTCGGGGTGGTGGTGTATACGCGGGTGCATACGCCGCGACGCTGAGGGCAGTTCTGCAGGGCAGGAACGCCGCTCTTGTCTACCAGGCGCTTGCGCGGTTTGCGCACCAGCTGGTTGATAGTTGCCATCTATAGCTCCACTGATTGTCTTACGACACTTAAAAACGAAAATGGGCAGAGCATGCGCCCTGCCAATTTTCGGGGTACAAGATACTAAAGACCTTACGGAATCCAGTCAAGACAAAGCCCCGGTTGTCAAGACAACCGGGGCTTCGTTTGAGGCTTAGTTACCGCTCAGGTTGAGCGCTTCGGCCAGTGCTGCTTCGGCCTCGCTCGCGCTCACGCGCTGCGGCTTGCCGAGCTCGCGCTGACGCTTGCGCTCGCTGTGGTAAGCCAGACCGGTACCCGCCGGGATCAGACGACCCACGACCACGTTCTCCTTCAGGCCGCGCAGGAAGTCGCGCTTGCCGGTGACCGCCGCCTCGGTGAGGACGCGGGTGGTCTCCTGGAAGGATGCCGCCGAGATGAACGACTCGGTGGACAGCGAGGCCTTGGTGATACCCAGCAGAACGCGCTCGTACTTGGCCGGGAACTTGTCCTGGGTACCCAGCACTTCGTTCTCTTCCAGCACGTGAACCAGTTCGACCTGGTCGCCCTTGATGAAGGACGAATCGCCCGACTCGGCCACTTCGACCTTGCGCAGCATCTGGCGCAGGATGGTCTCGATGTGCTTGTCGTTGATCTTCACGCCCTGCAGACGGTAAACGTCCTGGATCTCGTTGACGATGTACTTGGCCAGCGAGCTCACGCCCAGCAGACGCAGGATGTCGTGCGGGTTGCTCGGGCCGTCGGAGATCACTTCACCACGGCTTACCTGTTCACCTTCGAACACGTTCAGGTGACGCCACTTCGGAATCAGCTCCTCGTACGGATCGCTACCGTCGGTGGGAGTGATGACCAGGCGGCGCTTGCCCTTGGTTTCCTTGCCGAAGGAGATGGTGCCGCTGATTTCCGCCAGGATCGAAGGCTCTTTCGGACGACGAGCTTCGAACAGGTCGGCAACGCGCGGCAGACCACCGGTGATGTCGCGGGTCTTCGAGGTTTCCTGCGGGATACGCGCGATAACGTCACCGATACGCACTTTCGCGCCATCGTTGAGGTTGACCAGGGCGTTCGCCGGCAGGAAGTACTGGGCCGGTACGTCGGTACCCGGCAGCAGCAGATCCTTGCCTGCGGCGTCGATCAGCTTCACGGCCGGACGGATGTCCTTGCCGGCAGCCGGACGATCCTTCGGATCCATCACCTCGATGTTGGTCAGACCGGTCAGTTCGTCGGTCTGGCGCTTGATGGTGATGCCCTCTTCCATGCCCACGAAGGCCACGGTGCCGTCCATCTCGGTGACGATCGGGTGGGTGTGCGGGTCCCACTTGGCGACGATGGCGCCCGGGTCGACCTTGTCACCTTCCTTCACGGAAATCACCGCACCGTACGGCAGCTTGTAGCGCTCGCGCTCACGACCGAAGTCGTCGGCTACCGCCAGCTCACCGGAACGGGAAACCGCTACCAGGGCGCCGT
The DNA here is from genome assembly GCF_047304025.1 of Pseudomonas sp. Pseusp97. Taxonomy (NCBI): domain Bacteria; kingdom Pseudomonadati; phylum Pseudomonadota; class Gammaproteobacteria; order Pseudomonadales; family Pseudomonadaceae; genus Pseudomonas; species Pseudomonas sp. Pseusp97. The sequence continues at coordinate 33,654 of NZ_JBGLYK010000019.1, forward strand.
CGGCACGCTCTACGTGCTTCAGGTTGTGCAGGCGAATGGTGCCACCGTTCTTGACCTGTACGTTGTCCACGGCAGAAGTACGGCTGGCCGCACCACCGATGTGGAAGGTACGCATGGTCAGCTGGGTACCCGGCTCACCGATCGACTGGGCAGCGATTACGCCGACAGCCTCACCGATGTTCACGCGGTGACCACGAGCCAGATCGCGGCCGTAGCACATGGCGCAGATGCCGTGACGGGTTTCGCAGGTGATCGGCGAACGCACCACGACTTCATCGACGCTCATCTGCTCGAGGAAATCGACCCACTTCTCGTCGATCAGGGTGCCGGCTTCGACGATCACGTCGTCGCTGCCCGGCTTGAACACGTCGCGAGCGATCACGCGGCCGAGTACACGCTCACCCAGCGGCTCTACCACGTCGCCGCCTTCGATGTGCGGGGACATGACCAGGCCATGCTCGGTGCCGCAGTCGATCTCGGTCACTACCAGGTCCTGGGCCACGTCGACGAGACGACGGGTCAGGTAACCGGAGTTCGCGGTCTTCAGTGCGGTATCCGCCAGACCCTTACGAGCACCGTGAGTGGAGATGAAGTACTGGAGTACGTTCAGGCCTTCACGGAAGTTCGCGGTGATCGGGGTCTCGATGATGGAGCCGTCCGGCTTCGCCATCAGGCCACGCATACCGGCCAGCTGACGGATCTGGGCCGCGGAACCCCGCGCACCGGAGTCCGCCATCATGTACATGGAGTTGAAGGACTCCTGGTCGACCTGCTTGCCCTCGCGATCGGTCACCTTCTCTTTCGAGAGGTTGGCCATCATCGCCTTGGACACTTCGTCGTTGGCCTTGGACCAGAGGTCGATCACCTTGTTGTACTTCTCGCCCTGGGTTACCAGGCCGGAGGCGTACTGGCTCTCGATCTCCTTCACTTCCTCGGTGGCGGCATCGATGATGCGGGCCTTTTCATCCGGGATGACGAAGTCGTTCACGCCGATCGACACACCGGAGATGGTCGAGTAGGCGAAGCCGGTGTACATCAGTTGGTCAGCGAAGATGACGGTGTCCTTCAGACCCACCACGCGGTAGCAGTGGTTGATCAGCTTGGAGATCGCCTTCTTCTTCATCGACTGGTTGACCACGTCGAACGGCAGGCCTGCCGGGACAACCTGGAACAGCAGCGCACGGCCGACGGTGGTGTCGACGATGCGGGTGTTGGCGGTCAGCTGACCGTCTTCGCCCTTGACCTTCTCGTTGATGCGCACTTTCACACGGGCGTGCAGGGACACCTGGCCGCTGCGGTAGGCGCGGTCAACTTCCTGCAGGTCGGCAAAGGCCATGCCCTCGCCCTTCGCGTTGATCGCTTCACGGGTCATGTAGTACAGACCCATTACCACGTCCTGCGACGGAACGATGATCGGCTCGCCGTTGGCGGGCGACAGGATGTTGTTGGTGGACATCATCAGCGCGCGTGCTTCCAGCTGAGCCTCGAGGGTCAGCGGAACGTGCACGGCCATCTGGTCACCGTCGAAGTCGGCGTTGTACGCGGCGCAGACCAGCGGGTGCAGCTGGATGGCTTTACCTTCGATCAGTACCGGCTCGAACGCCTGGATGCCCAGACGGTGCAGGGTCGGCGCACGGTTCAGCAGTACGGGGTGTTCGCGGATGACTTCGGCGAGAACGTCCCACACTTCCGGCAGCTCGCGCTCGACCATCTTCTTGGCGGCCTTGATGGTGGTGGCCATGCCACGACCTTCCAGCTTGCCGAAGATGAACGGCTTGAACAGCTCCAGGGCCATTTTCTTCGGCAGACCGCACTGGTGCAGACGCAGGGTCGGACCGACGGTGATCACCGAACGGCCGGAGTAGTCCACGCGCTTGCCGAGCAGGTTCTGACGGAAGCGACCCTGCTTGCCCTTGATCATGTCGGCCAGGGACTTCAGCGGGCGCTTGTTCGAGCCGGTGATGGCACGGCCGCGACGGCCGTTGTCCAGCAGGGCGTCGACGGCTTCCTGCAGCATGCGCTTTTCGTTGCGCACGATGATGTCCGGAGCGGCCAGGTCGAGCAGGCGCTTCAGACGGTTGTTACGGTTGATCACGCGGCGATACAGATCGTTCAGATCCGAGGTCGCGAAGCGGCCGCCATCCAGCGGAACCAGCGGACGCAGGTCCGGCGGCAGCACCGGCAGGACGGTCAGCACCATCCACTCGGGATGGTTGCCGGAGCCCTGGAAGGCTTCCATCAGCTTCAGGCGCTTGGACAGCTTCTTGATCTTGGTTTCCGAGTTGGTCTGCGGAATCTCTTCACGCAGGCGGCCGATCTCGTGCTCCAGATCGATAGCATTGAGCAGTTCGCGAACGGCTTCCGCGCCCATGCGGGCGTCGAAGTCGTCACCGAACTCTTCGAGGGCTTCGAAGTACTGCTCGTCGTTCAGCAGCTGGCCCTTCTCGAGGGTGGTCATGCCCGGATCGATCACCACGTAGCTCTCGAAATAGAGCACGCGCTCGATGTCACGCAGGGTCATGTCCAGCAGCAGGCCGATACGGGACGGCAGGGACTTCAGGAACCAGATGTGGGCGACCGGCGAGGCCAGTTCGATGTGGCCCATGCGCTCGCGGCGCACCTTGGCCAGCGCGACTTCCACGCCGCACTTCTCGCAGATCACACCGCGGTGCTTCAGGCGCTTGTACTTACCGCACAGGCACTCGTAGTCCTTCACCGGGCCGAAGATCTTGGCGCAGAACAGGCCATCGCGCTCCGGCTTGAAGGTGCGGTAGTTGATGGTCTCCGGCTTCTTGACTTCGCCGAAGGACCAGGAACGAATCATCTCGGGCGAGGCCAGGCCAATACGGATGGCATCGAACTCTTCGATCTGACCCTGGTTTTTCAACAGATTAAGCAAGTCTTTCAAGGCCTTTCCTCCTCACGGACCCGGTGCGACCGGCCTTGACCAGCCGCACCGTCTGACGTCACGTGTTATTCGGTTTCCAGTTCGATATCGATGCCGAGCGAGCGGATCTCTTTGATCAGCACGTTGAAGGACTCGGGCATGCCGGCCTCCATGCGGTGATCTCCGTCCACGATGTTCTTGTACATCTTGGTACGGCCGTTCACGTCGTCCGACTTCACGGTCAGCATTTCCTGCAGGGTGTAGGCGGCACCGTAGGCTTCCAGCGCCCAGACCTCCATCTCCCCGAAACGCTGGCCACCGAACTGCGCCTTACCACCCAGCGGCTGCTGGGTAACCAGGCTGTAAGAGCCGGTGGAACGTGCGTGCATCTTGTCATCGACCAGGTGGTTCAGCTTGAGCATGTACATGTAACCAACGGTGGTCGTACGCTCGAACTGGTTGCCGGTGCGGCCGTCATACAGACGCATCTGACCGCTTTCCGGCAGATCGGCCAGCTTCAGCATGGCCTTGATCTCGCGCTCCTTGGCACCGTCGAACACCGGGGTAGCCATGGGCACGCCGCCCTTGAGGTTGTTGGCCAGAGCGAGGATCTCGTTATCGTTCAGCTCGTCCAGGTTCTCCTGGCGGCCGCCGATCTCGTTGTAGATCTCGTTCAGGAACACACGCAGCTCGGCGATCTTGCGCTGCTCTTCGAGCATGCGGTTGATCTTCTCGCCCAGGCCCTTGGCCGCGAGGCCCAGGTGGGTTTCGAGGATCTGACCGACGTTCATGCGCGACGGTACGCCCAGCGGGTTCAGAACGATGTCGACCGGAGTGCCATGCACGTCGTGCGGCATGTCTTCGACCGGCATGATCACCGAGACCACACCCTTGTTACCGTGGCGGCCCGCCATCTTGTCGCCCGGCTGGATGCGGCGCTTGATGGCAAGGTAGACCTTGACGATCTTCAGTACGCCCGGAGCCAGGTCATCGCCCTGCTGCAGCTTGCGCTTCTTGTCTTCGAACTTGTCGTCCAGCAGCTGACGGCGATCGCTGATGTAGGCCTGGGCCTTCTCCAGCTGCTCGTTCAGAGCATCTTCCGCCATGCGCAGCTTGAACCACTGGCCGCGCTCGAGGCCGTCCAGGTACTCGTCGGTGATCTCTGCGCCTTTCTTCAGGGCAGGACCGCCGTCGGCCTTGGCACCGACCAGGGCGGAACGCAGACGCTCGAAGGTGGCGCCTTCGACGATGCGGAACTCTTCGTTCAGGTCCTTGCGGATCTCGTCCAGCTGCATCTTCTCGATGGACAGGGCACGGCTGTCGCGCTCCACGCCATCGCGGGTGAAGACCTGCACGTCGATAACGGTACCCTTGGTGCCGGTCGGCACGCGCAGGGAGGTGTCCTTCACGTCGGACGCCTTCTCACCGAAGATCGCACGCAGCAGCTTCTCTTCCGGAGTCAGCTGGGTCTCGCCTTTCGGGGTGACCTTGCCGACTAGGATGTCGCCAGCCTGTACTTCGGCGCCGACGTAGACGATGCCAGCTTCGTCCAGCTTGTTCAGCGCAGCCTCGCCCACGTTGGGGATGTCCGCGGTGATTTCTTCTGGGCCGAGCTTGGTGTCACGGGCAACGCAGGTCAGTTCCTGGATGTGGATCGTGGTGAAACGATCTTCCTGGACCACGCGCTCGGACAGGCAGATGGAGTCTTCGAAGTTGAAGCCGTTCCAGGGCATGAACGCTACGCGCATGTTCTGACCCAGAGCCAGTTCACCCATGTCGGTGGACGGACCGTCGGCCAGGATGTCGCTGCGCGAAACCTTGTCACCCTTCTGCACCAGCGGACGCTGGTTGATGCAGGTGTTCTGGTTGGAACGGGTGTACTTGGTCAGGTTGTAGATGTCGACGCCGGCTTCGCCAGTTTCGACTTCGTCGTCGTTCACACGCACCACGATACGGCTGGCATCGACCGAGTCGATCACGCCGCCGCGGCGGGCCACCACGCAGACACCGGAGTCACGGGCGACGTTGCGCTCCATGCCGGTACCTACCAGCGGCTTGTCGGCGCGCAGGGTCGGTACAGCCTGACGCTGCATGTTCGAACCCATGAGTGCACGGTTGGCGTCGTCGTGCTCGAGGAACGGAATCAGCGAGGCAGCGACGGAAACGACCTGCTTCGGCGATACGTCCATGAGGGTGACGTCTTCCGGCGCCTTCACGGTGAATTCGTTCAGGTGACGTACGGCTACCAGTTCGTCGATCAGCTGACCCTTTTCGTTCAGGGTCGCCGAGGCCTGGGCGATCACATGATCGGCCTCTTCGATGGCGGACAGGAAGACGATGTCGTCGCTGACCAGACCTTCCTTCACCACGCGGTACGGGCTTTCCAGGAAGCCGTACTTGTTGGTGCGGGCGTAGGTCGCCAGGGAGTTGATCAGACCGATGTTCGGACCTTCAGGGGTTTCGATCGGGCACACGCGGCCGTAGTGGGTCGGGTGTACGTCACGAACCTCGAAGCCCGCGCGCTCACGGGTCAGACCACCCGGGCCGAGTGCGGAGACGCGGCGCTTGTGGGTGATCTCGGAGAGCGGGTTGTTCTGGTCCATGAACTGCGACAGCTGGCTGGAACCGAAGAACTCCTTGATCGCGGCAGCCACCGGCTTGGCGTTGATCAGGTCCTGCGGCATCAGGCCTTCGCTTTCGGCCATCGACAGACGTTCCTTGACCGCGCGCTCTACACGCACCAGGCCAACGCGGAACTGGTTCTCGGCCATCTCGCCGACGCAACGGACGCGACGGTTACCCAGGTGGTCGATGTCGTCGACGATGCCTTTACCGTTACGGATGGCAACCAGGGTCTTGAGGACCTCGACGATGTCTTCCTTGCTCAGGACGCCAGCGCCTTCGATCTCGGTACGACCGATACGACGGTTGAACTTCATGCGGCCGACGGCGGAGAGGTCGTAACGCTCGGCGCTGAAGAACAGGTTGCCGAACAGGGTCTCGGCGGCTTCCTTGGTCGGCGGTTCGCCGGGACGCATCATGCGATAGATCTCGACCAGCGCTTCCAGTTGGTTGCTGGTGGAGTCGATCTTCAGCGTGTCGGAGATGAACGGACCGCAGTCGATGTCGTTGGTGTACAGGGTTTCCAGGCGCGCAACCTGGGCCTTGGCGATCTTGGCCAGGGCATCGACGGTCAGCTCGGTGTTGCACTCGGCGATGATCTCGCCGGTAGCCGGATGCACGACGGCCTTGGCCACGGTACGGCCAATCAGGTAGTCGAACGGCACTTCCAGCTGGGTGATGCCAGCCTTCTCGAGCTGGTTGATGTGACGCGCGGTAATACGGCGACCCGCTTCAACGATGACCTTGCCGGCAGCGTCCTTGATGTCGAAGCTGGCGATCTCGCCACGCAGACGCGACGGCACCAGTTCCAGGTTCAGGGTCTCGCCCTTGATCTGGTAGACGTTGGTGTCATAGAACGCGTTGAGGATTTCCTCGGTGCTGTAGTTCAGCGCGCGCAGCAGGACGGACGCCGGCAGCTTGCGGCGACGGTCGATACGAACGAACACGCAGTCCTTCGGATCGAACTCGAAGTCGAGCCAGGAGCCGCGGTAAGGAATGATGCGAGCGGAGTACAGCAGCTTGCCGGAGCTGTGGGTCTTGCCACGGTCGTGGTCGAAGAACACACCCGGGGAGCGGTGCAGCTGGGAAACGATGACGCGCTCGGTACCGTTGATGATGAAGGTACCGTTCTCGGTCATCAGGGGGATTTCCCCCATGTAGACTTCTTGTTCCTTGATGTCCTTGATCGCTTTGTTCGACGATTCCTTGTCGAAAATGATCAGGCGTACTTTCACACGCAGCGGGACCGCAAAGGTCACACCGCGCAGCACGCATTCCTTGACATCGAAGGCCGGCTCACCCAGACGGTAGCCGACGTATTCCAGGGCAGCATTGCCGGAATAGCTGATAATCGGGAAGACGGACTTGAAGGCCGCATGCAGGCCGATGTCTCGGACCTGGTCCTTGCTTGCACCCGCCTGCAGGAATTCGCGATAGGAATCCAGCTGGATGGCCAGCAAATACGGCACATCCATGACGTCCGGCAACTTGCTAAAGTCCTTGCGGATACGTTTTTTCTCAGTGTATGAGTAAGCCATCAGCGTTCCCCAGCTTGGTCACCTGCTTGTTTGGCCTCTCCCGCACAGGGGAGCAGCCCAAAAATCGTGCAAACCCTAGGTTTGCGCCGCCACGCATGGCGGGATTTTCACGTTATGGGAGGCACCTACGGCACCCCACCCATAACGGAAAAAGGCCGGTGGCAATTGCCACCAGCCATCAGCCTGTCGCTTAACGCTCGGGCTGTCGACGCAAGGTACGAACTTACTTGAGCTCGACCTTGGCGCCTGCTTCTTCCAGGGCTTTCTTGGCAGCTTCGGCTTCTTCTTTCGAAGCGCCTTCCTTGACCACGCCCGGGGCGCCGTCAACGACAGCCTTGGCTTCTTTCAGGCCCAGGCCGGTCAGTTCACGAACGACCTTGATCACGTTCACTTTCTTGTCGCCAGCTTCGGCCAGGACGATGGTGAACTCGGTCTGCTCTTCAGCAGCGGCAGCAGCCGGGCCGGCAGCAGCAACGGTAGCGGCAGCAGCGGTAACGCCGAACTTCTCTTCCATCGCCTTGATCAGTTCAACGATCTGCATGACGGACATTTCGGATACGGCGGAGATGATGTCTTCGTTGGTCAGAGCCATGACTCTAATTCCTGTATTGGGTGACGGCCTAAGGCCATCGAATTAAACAAAAAAGGTTGAAAGCAGATGCCGAGCCTTAGGCTGCGGTAGCTTCTTTCTGATCGCGAATTGCCGCCAGAGTACGAGCCAGCTTGCTGGTAGCGCCTTGGATCACGCTCATCAGCTGTGCAACAGCTTCGTTGTAGGTCGGCAGGGTCGCCAGCACGTCGATCTGATTGGCTGCGAGGAACTGACCCTCGAACGCGGCCGCCTTGATCTCGAACTTGTCCTGACCCTTGGCAAACTCCTTGAAGATACGAGCGGCAGCGCCCGGATGTTCGTTGGAGAAAGCAATCAGGGTCGGGCCCTTGAACGTGTCGTTGAGCACTTCAAACTGAGTGCCTTCAACGGCGCGCTTGAGCAGGGTGTTACGTACGACTTTCACGTACACACCAGCTGCGCGGGCCTCTTTACGGAGTCCGGTCATAGCGCCGACAGTCACGCCGCGTGCATCAACCACGACAGCGGACAGACCGGCTTTGGCAGCCTCGTTGACTTCAGCGACGATGGCCTTCTTGTCTTCGAGTTTAATTGCCACGGGTTTACTCCTGGATGTTACCGATTCGTCCAGCCGGAGCCGGACGGCGTTTTGGTGTCTGATTCGGTAAACGAATCGGGAGCACCATCTGCGTAGGCTTGAGGTTTAAGGCTTGCGCCGCCTACGGTCTTGGATAGCCCCCGCCAGGCAGGGACCCCAATACCTGCGAGCAGCGGGCGAACCCACTGCTCGACTTAGTTCATCAGCCTTCCAGCGAAGCCTGATCGATCTGCAGACCCGGGCCCATGGTGGTGCTCAGGGTAACGCGCTGAACGTACACGCCCTTCGAGGAGGACGGCTTCAGACGCTTCAGATCGCTCAGCAGCGCTTCCACGTTCTGCTTCAGCTTGACCGGCTCGAAGTCGATCTTGCCAACGGAGGCGTGGATGATGCCGTTCTTGTCGGTACGGAAACGTACCTGACCGGCTTTGGCGTTCTTGACGGCGGTAGCGACGTCCGGGGTCACGGTGCCGACTTTCGGGTTCGGCATCAGGCCGCGCGGGCCCAGTACCTGACCCAGCTGGCCAACAACACGCATGGCGTCCGGGGAAGCGATGACGACGTCGTAGTTCAGGTCGCCGGCTTTCATTTCGGCAGCCAGCTCGTCCATGCCGACCTTGTCTGCACCAGCAGCCAGGGCAGCCTCAACACCAGGACCCTGGGTGAAGACGGCAACGCGTACGGATTTGCCGGTACCGTTCGGCAGAACGGTGGCGCCACGTACGACCTGGTCGGATTTACGCGGATCAACGCCCAGATTGATGGCGATGTCCACGGACTCCTTGAACTTGATGGTCGACAGCTCGGCCAGCAGCTTGGCGGCATCTTCGAAGCCGTATTGCTTGCCCGCTTCAACCTTCTCGGCGATAGCCTTTTGACGCTTGGTCAGCTTAGCCATTACACACCCTCCACGTTCAGGCCCATGCTGCGCGCGGAGCCAGCGATGGTGCGTACGGCAGCGTCCAGGTCAGCAGCGGTCAGGTCAGCCTGCTTGGCCTTGGCGATCTCTTCCAGCTGAGCACGGGTAACAGTGCCGACTTTCTGAGAGTTCGGGCGAGCGGAACCGCTGGTGATGCCAGCTGCTTTTTTCAGCAGGACGGCAGCGGGGGTGCTCTTGGTTTCGAAGGTGAAGCTGCGGTCGCTGTAAACAGTGATGATCACAGGAGTCGGCAGACCCGGCTCTTGGCCCTGGGTCTTGGCGTTGAACGCCTTGCAGAATTCCATGATGTTCACGCCGTGCTGACCCAGAGCCGGGCCGACGGGCGGCGACGGGTTGGCCTGGCCGGCCTTAACTTGCAGCTTGATGTAAGCCGTGATTTTCTTAGCCATTTGCTACTCCAAATGCGGGTCAAGCGCCCTGTCGGGCTCCCCGGTTGCTTTCGCGTTTTATCCCAATGACGACAAAACCCCGCAGCCTAGGGCTGCGGGGTGTGGGATTCATTGTGCCAGTTAAACTTTCTCTACCTGGCTGAACTCCAGCTCTACCGGGGTAGAGCGACCGAAAATGAGCACAGCGACCTGGATGCGGCTCTTTTCGTAGTTAACTTCTTCGACGACGCCATTGAAGTCAGCGAATGGACCATCGATCACGCGAACGGTCTCGCCCGGCTCGAACAGGGTCTTCGGCTTCGGCTTGTCACCGCTATCGGCAACGCGACGGAGGATGGCATCGGCTTCCTTGTCGGTGATCGGCGCCGGCTTGTCGGCAGTACCACCAATGAAGCCCATGACGCGAGGGGTGTCCTTGACCAGGTGCCAGGTACCCTCGTTCATTTCCATCTGCACCAGGACATAGCCCGGGAAGAACTTGCGCTCACTCTTGCGCTTCTGGCCGTTCCGCATCTCCACCACTTCTTCGGTGGGGACGAGAATCTCACCAAACCCGTCTTCCATGCCGGCCAGTTTGACCCGCTCGATCAGCGAGCGCATGACATGCTTCTCGTAACCCGAGTAGGCATGCACAACGTACCAACGCTTAGCCACGGAACACCCTTAACCTACGATCATGGAAACCAGCCAACCCAGCAGGGAGTCGAGCCCCCAAAGCAGCAGCGCCATTACCAGCACTACGGCCACTACGATCAGCGTGGTCTGAGTTGTCTCTTGACGAGACGGCCATACAACCTTGCGAATCTCGGCGCGAGCTTCTTTAGCCAGAGTAAAGAATGCACGCCCCTTGACAGTCTGCAGCGCGATGAAGCCGGCAGCAGCCGCCATCACGAGGATACCGAGAACGCGATAGAAGATCGGTTGCGCCGAGTAATACTGGTTGGCAACCACAGCCACCACCACCAGCACTGCAACCACAAGCCACTTCAAGAGATCGAGACGCGACTCTTTGGCTTCTACCTTCGCATTCATCTGCTAGGAATCCCGTTTAAAGAAGTGCCAGATCTTGAGAAATCTGGCAGGCCAGGAGGGAATCGAACCCCCAACCTGCGGTTTTGGAGACCGCCGCTCTGCCAATTGAGCTACTGGCCTAGAACAAAGTCAGGCCGACCATTATGCCGGCCTGAGAGGGAAAGATCAATCGATTATTCGATGATCTTGGCAACCACGCCGGCGCCAACGGTACGGCCGCCTTCGCGGATCGCGAAGCGCAGGCCATCTTCCATGGCGATCGGAGCGATCAGGGTGACAACCATTTTCACGTTGTCGCCCGGCATTACCATCTCAACGCCTTCCGGCAGTTCGCAGTTGCCGGTCACGTCGGTGGTACGGAAGTAGAACTGCGGACGGTAGCCTTTGAAGAACGGGGTGTGACGACCACCTTCTTCCTTGGACAGCACGTACACTTCGCACTCGAACTTGGTGTGCGGCTTGATGGTGCCCGGCTTGGCCAGAACCTGGCCACGCTCTACGTCTTCACGCTTGGTGCCACGCAGCAGGACGCCGACGTTCTCACCAGCACGACCTTCGTCGAGCAGCTTGCGGAACATTTCAACGCCGGTGCAGGTAGTCTTGGTGGTCGCCTTGATGCCGACGATTTCCACTTCTTCCTGGATCTTGACGATGCCACGCTCAACACGGCCGGTTACCACGGTGCCGCGACCGGAGATCGAGAATACGTCTTCGATCGGCATCAGGAACGGCTTGTCGATGGCGCGCTCAGGCTCAGGGATGTACGAGTCCAGGGTTTCTACCAGCTTGCGCACGGCGGAAACGCCCATCTCGTTGTCGTCCTGGCCGTTCAGGGCCATCAGAGCGGAACCGATCACGATCGGAGTGTCGTCGCCCGGGAAGTCGTAGGTGTTCAGCAGATCGCGAACTTCCATTTCGACCAGTTCCAGCAGCTCGGCGTCGTCAACCATGTCGGCCTTGTTCAGGAACACGACGATGTAAGGAACGCCTACCTGGCGGGACAGCAGGATGTGCTCGCGGGTCTGCGGCATGGGGCCGTCAGCAGCCGAGCAAACCAGGATTGCGCCGTCCATCTGGGCAGCACCGGTGATCATGTTCTTCACGTAGTCGGCGTGGCCCGGGCAGTCTACGTGAGCGTAGTGGCGTACCGGCGAGTCATATTCAACGTGAGAGGTGTTGATGGTGATACCACGAGCCTTCTCTTCCGGCGCGTTGTCGATCTGATCGAAAGCGCGAGCGGAGCCGCCCCAGGTCTCGGAGCAGACCTTGGTCAGTGCAGCGGTCAGAGTGGTTTTGCCGTGGTCAACGTGACCGATGGTGCCGACGTTTACGTGCGGCTTGTTACGCTCAAACTTTTCTTTAGCCATCTTGACCGCCTCCCGTGAGGATTTGAGAAAGTCACGTCACCATTAAAACAAAGGCAGATATTTTCATATCTGCCTTTGCGAGATGGAGCTCATGAGCGGATTTGAACCGCTGACCTCACCCTTACCAAGGGTGTGCTCTACCAGCTGAGCTACATGAGCAAGACATAAGCAACAAACTTGGAGCGGGTAGCGGGAATCGAACCCGCATCATCAGCTTGGAAGGCTGAGGTTCTACCACTGAACTATACCCGCGGAGCTCGCAGCTCACGCTTGAAACTGGTGGAGGGGGAAGGATTCGAACCTTCGAAGTCTGAGACGTCAGATTTACAGTCTGATCCCTTTGGCCGCTCGGGAACCCCTCCGAGTGAGGCGGCATTCTACAGCCTGCCACCGCGTTGTCAACTGTTTTTCTTTAAAAAACTTGAGCTTAGCTCTTCGACAACGGCTTCCAGAGTTTTCCTTTTCAGGTCACCCCTGTGAAGCGGGCGCCATTCTATTCAAACTACTGAGGGGTTGCAACGCTTTTGCACGGCATTGTTTGCTTTTGCAGTTCGGGGAAATCAGCAGCCAGTTGGCGCACCAGCGAATCATCCACCAGCCGCCCGCTTTCCGCAGAGATCTGCGCCCAATAATCGTGCTGCGAACGGGCCAGCTCGCGCACAAGGGCGTCATAGCCCGCCGTCTTCAAGCGCTCGACGATACTGTCGGCGGAATCCTTGCGCTGGAATATCCCGAGGGAGATCCCATCGGTGAGATCCCCCTCGGTAATGATATAGCTGTCGATCTTGCGCGCCTGCAGCTCACGCAGCTGCCAGAGCGAGGCCTGGCGCGAAGCGAGCGGCGGCAGATAGACCCAGTAATCGACGCCGGCGGCCGCATCCACCGTCTGAATCGAAGCCTGCACATCCAGGCTCAGCAGGCGCTGCACCAACTGCCGAGCACGATCCTCCGCAGGGAAGCTACCCAGGTAGACGCAGGCAGATGCGCTGGGGGCCGCTGGCTTTTCCTCCGCCTGGCGGCGCTGGGGCGCCTCGGCAGATTCACTGAGCAGACGTATGTTCTTCTGCTCGCTCTTGAACAGACTGAGCGGCGCGATCTCCTTGGGGCGGAGTGGCGCCTGCTGCTGATGCCAGACGTAATAGAAGACATTGAGGGCGAGCAGGAACAGGAAAAACCAACGCATCGGTCAGACTCACTCGATCGGACAGGCAAGCGCCAGGCCGAGAAATACCAGGTCCGGAAGTACGACGGCACGAGCAGACTCATCCTTGACTAGCTCCGCATCGCCGCCGGTCAAGTAGACCGCGCAGTCGTCTCCCAGCAGATCATTGGCGAGCGCAATCTGCTCCCGAACGAATCCACGCAGCATCAGCACGCAACCCCGCTCCACCGCTTCGGAAGTCTCCTGGCCTGGCAGTAGATTCTGCAGCGCCTCATGAGCTGCTTCGTCGCCATAGCGGATACGACGAGTATGCGTACGCAACTGACTACGCATTAGCGGCATGCCGGGTGCAATGTAGCCGCCCAGGTGCTTGCCGGACGCATCTACCAGATCGGAAGTGACCGCTGTACCGAGGTCGAGCACCAGGCAACCGCGCCCCGCCAGGCAATGTCCGGCTACCAGCGCAAGCCAGCGATCCATGCCGAGCCGCTGATACTCGCGATAGCCGTTCATCACGCCGCCAAGCTCGGCTGCAGGAGCAGCCAGCTGCACCTTGATAGGGAAAGCTGCCTCCAGGCCGGCACGAAGTGCATCGGTCTCCTGCTCGCTACGCACGCTGACCATCCGGCAGAAGCGGATGTCCACGACATCATTCGCCTGCAACTGCGCGAGCAGCGTCTGATCGGAGTCAGCCACCCCGCCGGCGACGGTCACCAGGTCATGTTTTCTGACCACCCGCCACTTGATCAGGCTGTTTCCGCAATCCAATTCAAGAATCATCCGACAACCTCAGACTCAGCTCGCCTCCGCTGTAGCTCTGCTCCTTGCCATCTACCAGGAGACGCAGCGCGCCTCTCTCATCGATACCAAGGGCGCGCCCAACGATATTATTCGCAGCAGTGGACAACGTAACCTGCTTCCCCTGCCACAGATGAAGGGATTCCCACTCCTCACGGCTGGCGGAGAAACCGCGTTCGCGATGACGGGAGAGCTTCTGCAAGAGTTGCGATTCCAGAGCCTGCAGCAACTCGTTGCGATCAACCAGCCTGCCCAGCGCTTCTCGTAGCGAGGTCCAGGGCTGATCGATAGCTTGCGCCTTGCGCATGTTCACATTGATGCCAATTCCGATGGCGACACTACAGATGTCGGCGGGATCACCCGTGAGCTCCAGCAAGATACCGGCGATCTTCTTCCCGGCCACCAGGACGTCATTGGGCCACTTGAGCCCCACATCTTTCACACCCAGCGCCTGGATAGCCTTCGCCACCGCAAGACCAACCACCAGACTCAACCCTTCCAACTCCTGCGCACCACCGCGCACGGTGATACCCAGGGTGTAATAAAGGTTGGCGCCGAACGGACTTTCCCATTGCCGCCCCCGCC
>NZ_JBGLYK010000001.1:0-123104 GCF_047304025.1 Pseudomonas sp. Pseusp97
TTTCTAACACCCCCCGGCGGCGCCCCGGCCCCCGCGGCGATCCTCTCGCAGCCGCCGGGCTCGGTGGCCGGGCGCTTCCGCACCACCGAGCAGGGCGAGATGATCCGCTTCAAATTCGGCCTGCCGGACATCGCCGAGCAGAACCTCAACCTCTACCTCGCCGCCGTGCTGGAGGCCACCCTGCAGCCGCCGCCGGTGCCCGAGCCGGCCTGGCGCGAGGAGATGGACCGCCTGGCCGCCGATGGCGTGCTCGCCTACCGCGCGGTGGTGCGGGAGAACCCGCAGTTCGTCGACTACTTCCGCGAGGCCACGCCCGAACAGGAACTGGGCCGCCTGCCGCTGGGCAGCCGTCCGGCCAAGCGCCGCGAGGGCGGCGTGGAAAGCCTGCGGGCGATCCCCTGGATCTTCGCCTGGACCCAGACGCGCCTGATGCTGCCGGCCTGGCTGGGCTGGGAAGACGCCCTGTTCAAGGCCATAGAACGCGGCGAAGGCGCGCTGCTGTCGCGCATGCGCAAGGAGTGGCCGTTCTTCACCACGCGCATCGACATGCTGGAGATGGTGCTGGCCAAGGCCGACCGGGAAATCGCCCAACTCTACGACGAGCGCCTGGTGCAATCGGAACTGCGACCATTAGGTGCGCATTTACGCGACCTATTGTCGCAGTCGGTGCGAGTGGTGCTGGGGCTTACAGGGCAATCGCAACTGCTCGCCCATGCCGCCGAGACGCGCGAATCCATCGGCGTGCGCAACACCTACCTGGACCCGCTGCACCTGCTCCAGGCCGAGCTGCTGGCTCGCTCGCGGCGCTGCACGGGCGATGCCTGCGGCGGTCTGGAGCAGGCCATGCTGGTGACGGTGGCGGGGATCGCGGCAGGCCTGCGCAACACCGGCTGAAAGACCGCCACCCCCCACCAAAGGTGGATTGCCGAACGGCCGGATGAGATTAATTTGATGGCTGATTCCGGGCGCCGAAATCGCCCGGAATCGGCTTGCGCCGTCCCCAAGGCCAGCTTGTGTGGTGGGGGACCGCTGTGTATCTTGAGCAACCTTTCGGCGCACCTCTGCGCCATTCCAAGCATGATGAGATTGGCCCCACGAGGCGGATCCGTGATTTCGCTTAACAAGTATTAAGGAGCATATCGATGCGTGTGATTCTGCTCGGGGCGCCCGGTGCCGGCAAAGGTACCCAGGCTCGCTTCATCACTGAGAAGTTTGGCATTCCGCAGATTTCCACCGGCGACATGCTGCGTGCAGCGGTCAAGGCTGGCACCGAGCTCGGCCTGCAGGCCAAGAGCGTCATGGACGCCGGCGGCCTGGTTTCCGATGACCTGATCATCAACCTGGTCAAGGAACGCATCGCCCAGCCCGACTGCGCCAAGGGCTTCCTGTTCGACGGCTTCCCGCGCACCATTCCCCAGGCCGAGGCCATGAAGGAAGCCGGTGTGAGCATCGACCACGTGGTCGAGATCGCCGTGGACGACGAGGAAATCGTCGGCCGTATCGCCGGTCGCCGCGTTCACCCGGCCTCGGGCCGCGTCTATCACGTCGAGCACAACCCGCCGAAAGTGGCTGGCAAGGACGACGAGACCGGCGAAGAGCTGATCCAGCGCGAAGACGACAAGGAGGCCACCGTGCGCCACCGCCTGTCGGTCTACCACTCGCAGACCAAGCCGCTGGTCGATTTCTACCAGAAGCTGGCTGATGCGCAGGGCACTCCGAAGTACACCCGCGTCGAGGGTGTCGGTTCGGTCGAGCAGATCACCGCCAAGGTGCTCGGCGCTCTGAACTGATCCGTCGCCGTATCAGCCAAAGGCCCGCACATGCGGGCCTTTGGCGTTTATAATGCCCGCCCGTTTTTATCGCCCTGTTCCTCACGCCCTATGGAAAACACCATGCCCACGCTGCTGGCCCTGGATACCTCGACCGAAGCCTGTTCCGTCGCCCTGCTGCATGAGGGCCGCCGGTTCGTGCGCCACGAGGTGATCCCGCGCCTGCACGCCCAGCGTCTGCTGCCCATGGTGCAGGACATCCTCGGCGAGGCCGGCATTGCGCTGTCTGCCGTGGAAGCCATCGCCTTTGGCCGCGGTCCCGGCGCCTTCACCGGCGTGCGCATCGCCATCGGTGTGGTGCAGGGCCTGGCGTTCGCCCTGCAGAAGCCGGTGCTGCCGATTTCCGACCTCGCGGTACTGGCCCAGCGTGCCCATCGCGAGCACGGCGCCAGCCAGGTGGCTGCCGCCATCGATGCGCGCATGGACGAGGTGTACTGGGGTTGCTACCGCCTGGAGCAGGGCGAGATGCGCCTGGTCGGCGCCGAGGCGGTGCTGCCGCCCGAGCGCGTCGAGCTACCGTGCGATGCCCAGGGTGAGTGGTTCGGTTCCGGCACCGGCTGGGGCTTCGAGGAACGCCTGGCGGTGAGGGTTGCCGCCCATGATGCCAGCCTGCTGCCGCACGCCGAGGACCTGCTGACCCTGGCCGAATTCGCCTGGGCTCGCGGCGACGCGGTTGACGCAGAGCAGGCTCAGCCCGTCTACCTGCGCGATAACGTGGCGACGCCCAAGAAAGCCTGACCTGCGCCAATTGACCGCAGCGGACCCCGCTCGCTAGAGTGGCTGCATTCCCACTGAGTTTCTGCCATGCGTATCGATGGTTTTACCTCCACTTCCCAGACGCCGGAGCGCGGTTCCCGAACGGGCACTGCGGTCACGCCGTATCGGGAAGTGCAGCGTGACGTCGAGACCCGCCGCGAGCAGCCCGCGCCGACCTCGGCCAGCCAGGGACTGGACTCGCAGGCTCGCACCCGCCGCGTGGAGTCTTCCAGCGCCAGCAGCTACGGCGTGCCGGCAACCCTGCGCGACAACCTCGAATACCAGCGTCCGCTGAGCTCCCGTGCCGCCCAGGCGCTGGCCAGCTACACCAGCACCGCCAGCATGGCCGGCCCGTACGAAGGCCAGGAAGTCGTCGGTCTCGACCTCTACGCCTGATGCTGCTGCCGTACTACCTCGGTTGCCCCTCCTGGAACGAGCCTGCCTGGCGCGGCACTTTCTATCCCGCCGATCTTCGCCCCGCCGACACCCTGGGTTTCTATTCCCAGGTGTTCAATGCGGTGGAAGGCAACACCACTTTCTATGCCCGCCCGAGCGCCGACACGCTTTTGCGCTGGGCGCAGACCATGCCGGAGACCTTCCGCTTCTGCGCCAAGCTGCCGCGCGACATCACCCATGGCGGCGACCTGCGCGGTCAGCTGGAGACCACGCGGGACTTCCTCGACCTGCTGGCGCCGCTGGGCAAGCGCGTGGCGCCGTTGTGGCTGCAGGTTTCCGCCAGTTTCGGCCCCGACCGCCTGGGCGAGCTGGGGGCCTGGCTTGATGAGTTCTGCGAGCGTCGCATCGCTGTGGAAGTGCGCCACCCGGCCTTCTTCGCCAAGGGCGAGGAGGAGCGCGCGCTGAACCGCCTGCTGCTGGACCGTGGCGTCGAGCGCATCTGCCTGGACTCGCGGGCGTTGTTCGCCGTTCAGTCCGACGACCCCGCCGTGCTCCATGCCCAGTCCAAGAAACCCAAGGTGCCGGTGCGCCCCGCGGCCTTCAGCGACAGCCCGCAGGTGCGCTTCATCGGCGGGCCGGACCTGGACGCCAATCTCGTCCATCTCGCGCCCTGGATCGGCAAGGTCGCCGAGTGGATCGAGCAGGGCCTGACGCCCTACGTTTTCCTCCACACCCCGGACAACCACCGCGCCGCCGAACAGGCGCAACGCTTCCACGCCTTGCTGCGCGAGCGCCTGCCGGGGCTGCCGGCGCTGTTCGAGCCCAAGCCTGAAGTGGAACAGCTCGGCCTGCTCTGAGCCGGCAACTGTGCATGGCGTGGCGCGGGCGAGGGGGCTAACCTGCTGCTTCCCCCGTTCGGCAAGGAGACGGCCATGACCTCGCAACAACCCCAGCGCAGCCAACAAGAACGCGGCGAAGCCTTCCGCGCATTGCACCAGCGCGATGGCCTGTTCGTCCTGCCCAACCCCTGGGACGCCGGCTCGGCGAAGATGCTCGCGCATCTGGGCTTCGAGGCGCTGGCGACCACCAGCGCGGGCCTGGCTTTTGCGCTTGGCCGCCCTGACGCGGAAGGCGCGGTGAGTCGCGACGAGGCATTGGCGAACGCGCGCGCGATAGTCGAGGCGACACCGCTGCCGGTCGCCGCCGACCTGGAGAATGGCTACGGCGATGCGCCGGAAGACTGCGCGCAGACCATTCGCCTCGCCGCGGCCTGCGGGCTGGTCGGCGGCTCCATCGAAGATGCCAGTGGCCGCGCCGATGCGCCGATCTACCCGCTGGAATTGGCCGTTGAGCGTGTCGCCGCCGCTGTGCAGGCTGCTCGCGCGCTGCCATTCACTTTCACCCTGGCGGCACGGGCGGAGAACTTCCTCCACGGCCGCGCTGACCTGGACGACACCATCCGCCGCCTGGTGGCCTTCGCCGAGGCTGGTGCCGACGTGCTCTACGCGCCAGGGCTGAAGACCCGCGAGGAAATTGCCGCGGTGGTGCAGGCGGTGGCGCCGCGCCCGGTCAACGTGCTGGTGGGCTCGCCCGCCGTGCAACTGGGCCTGGATGAGCTGGCTGAGTTGGGGGTGAAGCGCGTCAGCGTCGGTTCGACCCTGGCGCGCGCGGCCTATGGCGCTTTCTTCAGCGCTTCGCAGGCGCTGGCGAAAGGCGACCTGAAGCCCATGCACGGCGCCATGCCGTTCGACCAACTCAACGGACTGTTCCGGGGCTGACGCTTGCGCTGGTGGCTGCTCGGTTTCGTCTTCGCGGTCGGCGCCCTTGGGCTGGCGGTGCAGCAGCAATGGCTGAAGCTGCCCGATCGCTGGAATCCCTGGGCGCCGCTGGACGTGCGCGACGAGCCGAACCTGCTGACCCGCTACAAGCTCTGGCGCCTGCGCGACGATGCCGACCTTTGCCGGCTGGCGCTGCAAAGCTCCGACCTCAAGGTGCAGCCCATGGCCGACAGCGAGCCGGTGGCCGGTTGCCCGTTGCAGAACGTCTGGCGAGTGCAGGCCGCCGAGGTGAAGTTGAGCAGCAGCTTCCTCGCCAGTTGCCCGCTGGCGGTGAGCTTTGCGCTGTTCGAGCGGCATTCCCTGCAACCGGCCGCGCAGCAAATCTACGGCCAGCCGGTTGCTGGGGTGGAGCATCTGGGCAGCTTCGCCTGCCGCAATATCTACGGTCGCGCCGATGCCCGGCGCAGCCAGCACGCCACGGCCAATGCGCTGGACATAGCCGCCTTCCGCCTCGCCGATGGCCGGCGCATCGTCGTCGCCAGGGACTGGAATGGCGAGGGTGACGCCCCGCGCTTCCTGCGGGCCGTACGTGATCGCGCATGCAGCAACTTCGACGGTGTGCTCGGGCCGGACTACAACCGTGCGCACCACGACCATTTTCACCTCGACCTGGGTGGTTGGCAGATCTGCCGTTGAGCCCGCGGACTTTCGCGCTGCGGTAGAATCGCGGTTTTTTCCAGGATCGCCCCGCCATGACCGAAGTCCTCACTCCGCCGCGCATCGTCGTCCAGGCGCTGGCACCTGCCTGGCAGGCCGCCGCCGAGCAGTGGGCGCAGCGGCTCGGGTTGCCGGTGGGCGAGGGCGATGCGGATTTTGCCCTGCAACTGGGCGACGACGGTTTGCAACTGCTGCAGCTGGGGCCGGATTCGCCTGGCCCGGTGCGGGTGGATTTCCTTGAAGGGTCTGCCGCGCACCGCCGGCAGTTCGGCGGCGGCGCCGGGCAGATGATTGCCAAGGCCGTCGGCATCCAGCAGGGCGTGCGTCCCCGTGTGCTGGACGCCACCGCCGGGCTGGGCAAGGACGCCTTCGTACTGGCGACTCTGGGTTGCGAGATGCACCTGACCGAGCGCCAGCCGATCATTGCTGCCCTGCTTGAGGACGGTCTGGCTCGTGCGGCAGGGGATTTTGAGGTGGGCGCCATCGTCGCGCGCATGCGCCTGTTGCAAGGCAACGCCATCGAGCGCATGGCCGCGTGGGAAGGGGAGGCGCCGCAGGTGATCTACCTCGACCCGATGTTCCCGCACCGCGACAAGAGTGCGCTGGTGAAGAAGGAAATGCGCCTGTTCCGCCCGCTGGTGGGCGACGACCTGGACGCCCCGGCGCTGCTGGCAGCCGCCCTGAAACTGGCCAGTCACCGCGTGGTGGTCAAGCGCCCGCGCAAGGCGCCGATCATCGAGGGGCAGAAGCCCAGCTACAGCCTCGAAGGCAAGTCCAGCCGCTATGACATCTATCCGCTGAAGAGCCTGAAGGGCTGACGGCCCCTGCGTCGAGCCGAGGCGGGGAGATTGCGGGACCCTGTAGGAGCGAGCTTGCTCGCGAACAAATCACCCGGCGGCTCCAATGCCGGGCAGGTTCGCGAGCAAGCTCGCTCCTACGAAAAGCAGACGTTCAGGGCGCAAACGCCCTGAGGAACAACGCCACCACTTCCTGCACATGGGCCTCGGCTTCCGCCTCGGTGGGCGGTGCTTCGCAGCCGATCAGCAGGCGGAAGTGCACGCAGCCCTGCACCAGCATCAGGAAATGCTCGGCGGCCCGGCGTGGGCAGTCCATCCTCACCTTGCCCTGCTGGCGGGCCTGCTCCAGAAGCCGTTCCATCTGGTCCAGCACGCGTTGCGGGCCTGCTTCGAAGAACAGCTGCGACAGGTGCGGGTTGCCCGCGCCCTGGGCCACCATCAGCCGGCTCAGGGCGATCGCCTCAGGGCTGTTGATCAACTGGTTGAAGCCGCGTCCCAAGTTCAACAGCAGGCTTTCCAGCGACGCATCGGCGGGCGGCTCGGCGAACAGCTCGGGCATGCGCTCGGCGCATTTGGCCTGCACCGCTTCGACGAACAACGTCTCCTTGTCCGTGAAGTGGCTGTACACGGTGAGCTTGGAAACCCCGGCCTCGGCGGCGATGGCCTCCATGCTGCTGCCGTCGTAGCCGTGGCGGACGAACAGCTCCTTGGCGGCTTCGAGAATGGCCTTGCGCTTGGCCGGATCCTTGGGGCGACCCGGTCCGTTCGATGAGTTCGTTGGTGACATGTCTTTACATTTCTAATACTGGACTGATGGGTTCTGTATTTTTACTATACCGGGGAGTATAAGAATTCCAACCGCGTTTTGCGAAAGGTCACACATCATGTTCCGCCATGCTCTGTCTGTCGCGCTGCCTGCTGCCTTCATCCTTTCCCTTTCCGCCTGCGGTAATGGCGAGCCCGCCAAGCCGGCGGTGCGCCCGGCCATCGTGGTGCAGCCGCTGCCCGCGCGGGACATCACCGAGGCCTATCCTGGCGAAGTCCATGCCCGCCACGAGCCGGAACTGGCCTTCCGCATCGGCGGAAAAGTCAGCAAGCGCCTGGTGGAAACCGGCGAACGGGTGAAGAAGGACCAGCCGCTGGCGGAGCTCGATCCCGAAGACGTCCGCCTGCAGCTCGAAGCCACGCGCGCCCAGGTGGCGGCCGCCGAGGCCAACCTGCAAACCGTCCGCTCCGAATACACCCGCTACAAGACCCTGCTGGAGCGCCAGCTGGTCAGCCAGTCGCAATTCGACAACATCGAGAACACCTACCGCGCCGGCGAGGCGCGGGTGAAGCAGATCCGCGCCGAGTACGACGTGGCCCGCAACCAGGCGGACTATGCCGTGCTGCGCTCGCCCCAGGACGGCGTGATCGCCACCCGTCGGGTGGAAGTGGGGCAGGTGGTCGCCGCCGGGCAGACCGTCTTCACCCTGGCCGCCGACGGCGACCGCGAAGTGCTGATCAGCTTTCCCGAACACGCCTTCGACCGCTTCCGCGTCGGCGAGGCGGTGAGCGTCGAACTCTGGTCGCAGCGCGACAAACGCTTCAGCGGCAAGATCCGCGAGCTGTCGCCGGCGGCTGATCCACAGTCGCGCACCTTTGCCGCGCGAGTCGCCTTTGACGACGCCAAGGTACCCGCCGAGCTGGGCCAGAGCGCCCGCGTCTATATCCACGCCGAGGGCGCCGTGCCGCTGGCGGTGCCGTTGGCGGCGCTGACCTCGGAGGCCGGCCAGCCGTTCGTCTGGGTGGTCGATCCGCAGACCTCCACCCTGCATCGCCGCCCGGTGCGCATCGGCCCGTACGCCGAAGACCGCGTCCCGGTGCTCGAAGGGCTGAAGGACGGCGACTGGGTCGTGGCCGCCGGCGTGCAGGTGCTGCGCGAAGGGCAGGAGGTACGGCCTGTCGACCGGGAGAACCGGTCGATCAAGCTGGTGGCGAAGGAGTAACGCCCCATGCAATTCAACCTTTCCGCCTGGGCGCTGCAGAACCGCTCCATCGTCCTCTACCTGATGCTGCTGCTGGGCATAGTCGGCGCTCTGTCCTACACCAAGCTGGGGCAGAGCGAAGACCCGCCGTTCACCTTCAAGGCCATGGTGGTGAAGACCAACTGGCCGGGTGCGACTGCCGAGGAAGTCTCGCGCCAGGTCACCGAGCGCATCGAGAAGAAGCTGATGGAGACCGGCGACTTCGACCGCATCGTCTCCTTCTCCCGTCCCGGCGAATCCCAGGTGACCTTCGTCGCCCGCGAGGATTTCCATTCCCGCGACATTCCCGAGCTCTGGTACCAGATCCGCAAGAAGGTCAACGACATCCGCTACACCCTGCCGCAGGGCATCCAGGGGCCGTTCTTCAACGACGAGTTCGGCACTACCTTCGGCAATATCTACGCGCTGTCGGGCAAGGGCTTCGACTACGCGGTGCTGAAGGACTACGCCGATCGCCTGCAGCTGCAACTGCAGCGGATCAAGGACGTCGGCAAGGTCGAGCTGGTCGGTCTGCAGGACGAGAAAATCTGGATCGACCTGTCCAACACCAAGCTCGCCACCCTCGGCCTGCCGCTGGCGGCGGTGCAGAAGGCACTGGAAGAGCAGAACGCGGTGACCGCCACCGGCTTCTTCGAAACGGCGACCGACCGCGTGCAGCTGCGAGTTTCCGGACGCTTCGATTCGGTGGAGGACATTCGCGCCTTCCCGATCCGCGTCGGTGACCGCACCTTCCGAATCGGCGACGTCGCCGAGGTCCATCGCGGGTTCAACGACCCGCCCGCGCCGCGCATGCGCTTCATGGGCGAGGACGCCATCGGCATCGCCGTGGCCATGAAGGACGGCGGCGACATCCTGGTCCTGGGCCAGAAGCTCGACGCCGAGTTCGAGCGCCTGCAACAGACGCTGCCGGCGGGCATGGAGCTGCGCAAGGTTTCCGACCAGCCGGCGGCGGTGCGCGAAGGCGTGGGCGAATTCGTCCGCGTGCTGGCCGAGGCGCTGATCATCGTGCTGCTGGTGAGCTTCTTCTCCCTCGGCCTGCGCACCGGCCTGGTGGTGGCGCTGTCGATCCCGCTGGTGCTGGCGATGACCTTCGCCTGCATGTACTACTTCGGCATCGGCCTGCACAAGATTTCCCTCGGCGCGCTGGTGCTGGCGCTGGGCTTGCTGGTGGACGACGCGATCATCGCCGTGGAGATGATGGCGGTGAAGATGGAGCAGGGCTACGACCGGCTCAAGGCGGCGAGCTACGCCTGGACCAGCACGGCCTTCCCGATGCTCACCGGCACGCTGGTCACCGCCGCCGGCTTCCTGCCGATTGCCACCGCGCAGTCCGGCACCGGCGAGTACACCCGCTCGTTGTTCCAGGTGGTGACCATCGCGCTGCTGGTGTCGTGGATCGCCGCGGTGGTCTTCGTGCCCTACCTGGGCGAGAAGCTGCTGCCCGACCTCGCCAAGCGCCACGCGGAAAAACACGGCGGCAGCGACAAGGGCCATGACCCGTATTCGACGCCGTTCTACCAGCGCTTCCGCCGTGTGGTGGAGTGGTGCGTGCGCTACCGCAAGACGGTGATCCTGCTTACCGTGGCAGCCTTCATCGGCTCGATCATGCTGTTCCGCCTGGTGCCGCAGCAGTTCTTCCCGCCCTCGGCGCGCCTGGAGCTGCTGGTGGACCTGAAGCTGGCCGAGGGTGACTCGCTCACCGCCACCGCCGAGCAGGTCAATCGCCTGGAGAAGATGCTCGCCGAGCATCCGGGCATCGACAACTACGTAGCCTACGTCGGCACCGGCTCGCCGCGCTTCTACCTGCCGCTGGATCAGCAACTGCCGGCGGCGAGCTTCGCGCAGTTCGTGGTCCTGGCGAAAAACCTGGAGACCCGCGAGGAAGTCCGGCAGTGGCTGATCAAGCACATGAACGAAGACTTCCCGACCCTGCGCACCCGTATCAGCCGCCTGGAGAACGGCCCGCCAGTGGGCTACCCGGTGCAGTTCCGCGTTTCCGGCGAGCACATCCCGGAAGTCCGCGAGCTGGCGCGCAAGGTCGCCGACAAGATGCGCGAGAACCCCCACGTGGTGAACGTGCACCTGGACTGGGAAGAGCCGAGCAAGGCGATCTTCCTCGACATCGACCAGGAGCGCGCCCGTGCGCTGGGGGTGAGCACTTCGGACATTTCGCAGTTCCTGCAGAGTTCGCTGACAGGTTCCACTGTCAGCTTCTACCGCGAGGACAACGAGCTGATCGAGATCCTCCTGCGCGGCGACGAGCGCGGCCGTCATGACCTGTCGCAGCTGCCCAGCCTGTCGATGCAGACCAGCAGCGGCCGCAGCGTGGCGCTGTCGCAGGTGGCGACTCTTGAGTATGGCTTCGAGGAAGGAATCATCTGGCGGCGCAACCGCCTGCCCACCGTGACCGTGCGCGCCGATATCTACGACGACTCGCTGCCGGCGACCCTGGTGAAACAGATATCGCCGACCCTGGACCCGATCCGCGCCGAACTGCCCGACGGCTACCTGCTGGACGTCGGCGGCACCGTCGAGGATTCGGCCAAGGGCCAGAACTCGGTGAACGCCGGCGTGCCGCTGTTCATCGTGGTGGTGCTCAGCCTGCTGATGATCCAGCTGCGCAGCTTCTCGCGGATGATCATGGTGTTCCTCACCGCGCCCCTGGGCCTGATCGGCGTGACCCTGTTCCTGCTGGTGTTCCAGAAGCCCTTCGGCTTTGTCGCCATGCTCGGCACCATCGCCCTGGCGGGGATGATCATGCGCAACTCGGTGATCCTCGTGGACCAGATCGAACAGGACCGAGCCCACGGGATGGACACCTGGCACGCCATCATCGAAGCCACGGTGCGGCGCTTCCGCCCCATCGTGCTGACCGCCCTGGCCGCGGTACTGGCGATGATCCCGCTGTCGCGCAGCGTGTTCTTCGGCCCGATGGCGGTGGCGATCATGGGCGGCCTGATCGTCGCCACGGCGCTGACCCTGCTGTTCCTGCCGGCGCTCTATGCGGCGTGGTTCAGGGTGAAGAAAGAGGTCTGACTTCGGCATTTGGCTTTTCGTATGAGCGAGCTTGCTCGCGAACATACCTCCCGGTGCTTCCGGCGTTGGGCGGTTCGCGAGCAAGCTCGCTCCTACAGTTTCAACTCCGTGCTGGGCTCTTGTGGGACTCCATGCCTGGGATCTCCCTCTCCCTAACCCTCTCCCTGAAGGGAGAGGGAACTGGTTCGGTGCCGGTTGAAACCGTGGCTTCAGCTGGCACGGATAGCTCCCTCTCCCTTCGGAGCGGGGCGCGCAGCCAGGGCGGGGGAGAGGGCATGCCCAGGGCGTGGATACATATAGGAGCGGATTACTGCGTTCCGTCCTGCTCAGAGGCTTCGCGGACTGATCCCGCGCCCGATAGTGCGGTGAACCTGGAACGGATCTATGGGAAAAAAATAACCCGGCAGACGCCGGGCTTTGCTTTACCTGTAGGAGCGAGCTTGCTCGCGAACACTCTTGAGGCGAACCTCATCTGTAGGGCGAATAACGCGCAGCGTTATCCGCCGTCCGACCTGCTGAAGCGAATCGCCCGACAGACGCGAACCCTTCGGCCTGTCACCCTCGCTGTCCTTTCCTGAGCACGATTCCCAAGCCCGGATCACTCCGTCAGGCTCGGGGCATTCATTCAGGAACCGCCTGACTCTTCAACGGCGTTGCGGTCCTACAAGCGTGCTGCTTAGCGTTCTCTCCGCCACGGAACAACCGTGGTCAGGTGTGGAAACCTGTGAGCTTTAAGCATTCGCCATAGCAGAGAATGGCCCGGCCTTTTCAAAGGCCGGGCCGACTCTGGCTGTCTATGGCGGACCGTGCGAGGCGGGCTTCGGCCCGGCCGGTCTTTGGCTTAAAGCTCCCGGTTTTCCACCCTTGCACGGTCCGCCTCCCTTTCCGGGATGGCGGCTTTCCAGCTGTAAAGGGAGAGACCGCATGAACCCTTCGACGATGTTCCCGGCCGACAACGGCCTGAGCTTCCAGACCTTCCAGCGCTTCGACCGCCCATTGCGCGGCCTGCTGCTCGACCGCCAGGCCTGGTACTGCGCACGCGATCTGGCGCGCCTGACCAACACCCACTTCGCCGCTCGCGTGCCGCGCAAGCTCGACGCCGACCAGTACCGCTGGGAACGCTTGCTGGGTGGCTCCGAGGACGAGCTATTGGTCAGCGAAAGCGGCCTCTACACACTGCTGCTGGTCTACTTCTACCATCCGGAAAACCGCAACCTGCGCCAGTGGTTGAGCAACGAAGTGGTTCCCACCCTGCGCGACGCCCAATTGCCGACGGGCTACGGCCCCCGCCACGCCACGCGCGAAGTGCAGGGGTACCCGCTGGCGGTCCTGGAATGGCAAGGCAGCGTCTGGCTGCGCTTCGGCGATGCCGCGCGCGTGCTGGAGCGGGGCGGCATCTCGTAGGATGGCGTGGAGCGCAGCGATACCCATCGCCAGCGGCGGCCAACTGAAGGAGTTGCTTCGGACTGCTCTCGTAGGAGCGGATTCATCCGCGATCGCCCCAGCGCGAAAGCATCGCGGACAAGTCCGCTCCTACGGTTACCGGGTAGCACGGTGCACCTTGAACGGATCATTCCCACAATTCACGCGCATGGCGTGCTCTTGCGCAGGGCAGGCAAGAAAAAGCCCGGCAGATGCCGGGCTTTGTTTTACGTGTAGGAGCGAGCTTGCTCGCGAACGCTCTTGAGGCGAGGCTCAGAGCACCCCGAACACCTTCTTCGCCAGCCCGGTGGCCGCAGCGGTGGGGTTCTGGCGAATGGTCTTTTCCTGCTCGGCAATGATCTTGAACAGGCCGTCCAGCGCTTCCTCGGTCACATAGTTCTCGATGTTCGCGCTCTTGGCATCGACCACGCCGAACGCGGCAGCCTGGCTGGCGAAGGCGTTGTACTGCTTGGCGACGCCGACCTGATCGGTGGCCTGCTTGATGATTGGCAGGAACTTGGCGCGCAACTGGTCGCGGCTGCTGCGGTTCAGGTAATCGGTGGCGGAGTGTTCGCCGCCCTGGAGGATGCCCTTGGCATCGGTCACGGTCATCTTCTTCACCGCGTCCACCAGCAGCGCCTGGGCTTGCGGCATGGCGGCCTCGGCGGCTTTGTTCATGCTCGCTTCGAGCTGGTCGACCTGGGCGCCCATGCCGAACTGCTTCATGGTCTTGGCGGCCTTGCCCAGCTTGCCGGGCAGTTCGATGCGCACGGCCGGATCATTGCTGAAACCGCCGGGCTGGCTGAGCTGCTTCACGGCTACCTGTGCACCCTGGGTCAGCGCGTCCTTCAGGCCGCCGGTGGCGTCGCTCTGGCTGAGGTCGGAGAGGGACAGGGCAAAGGCATTGACGGACAGCAGGGCGCCGGCCAGGAGAACGGGGAATCGCAGCATCAAGACTTCCTTGGACGAGAGTCAGCGGTTTCAGGACCGTTGACCTGGAAAGTGGAGGGGGGAGATTAACGGAGGATGGCCGCCGGGGAAAACCCGGCGGCGCGGTGAATCAGCGCACGGGGTCGACGCGGACGCGCAGCGGCTGCGGATCGCTGCCATCGAGTTTGACGCTGTGGCGCTCGGTGGTGATGAACAGCAGGCGACCGCTGTCCTCGATGCGCGCGCTGATGGCGTAGCTGTGGCCCGGCTTGACCTGGTTGCGGTCGTAATCCAGGTGGAACGCCAGCGGTACCTGACGCCCTGGCTCCAACTGCTGTTGGGCGAGGTCGATGGCCGGGGCGTCGGCCAGCGATACGTCCTGCAGGTTGACGGTGACCTGGGCGGTTGGCGGCAGGGCGATGCGCTGCAGGTAGAAGACTTCGCCGTCGAGCGACGCCTTGTCGCCCGAAACGGTAGTACCGCAGGCGGCGAGCAGGCCGGTCATCAGCAGCAGGGGGAGGGTTTTCATGGGGAGCTCTCCTTGGATCCAGGGCGCGTCTGACCATTGTGGGGGACTTTGGTTTCCGCGCCATTATCTGGATGAGCGTCGAGTTATTTCACGATGCGGCCGAAGAGGTTCTGGAACATGACCTGATCGCGGCCATCCGTGAGGTCGTACAGCGAGTAGTAATGGCCGAGCCTTGCGCCGCCGTCGCGGGTCAGCGGGTCCCAGGTCAGGCTGGCGCGGCGCATGGTGGAGCTGCTCATCAGCTCGTCGAAGGGGATCGACACGTACATGCCCTTGTCGAAGCTGCCTTCGCCGTAGGCTTCCTTGTCGGCGGTGGTCAGCGTGACCCAGGCGCCGAAGCGCACGCCGTTCCTGAACTGGCGGGACAGGTCGAGCGTGCCGCCCCAGTCGCGTGCCAGGTAACGGCCGGCGCTGGCGGTGGCGAGGATGTCCTGGAAGCCGGTCTGCCAGTAGAGGGTGACGAAACCGGTGGCCACCTGGTAATCGCGCAGGCCGAAATGCTGGTCGAATTCGCGCTGGCGCACCAGGTCCAGGTTGGCGCCCAGCGCCCAGCTCTCGCCCATCGGGCGATAGAGCAATTCGCCGCCGAAGCCGGCGTACATGCTTTCCAGATAGCCGCCGTAGACCATGCCGTAGAGGTCCTGGTCCAGCCGTGCGGTCTTGTTCAGCTGGAAGTCCTGCAGCATGACGTTGGAGGTTGTCATGTATTCGCGAACGTCGGTTCGCACTCGCGGCAGCCCACTGGGAGCGTCGTAGGTGAAATTGTCGAAGTTGTTGAACAGGTTGACGCTCAGCAGGCCGTTCGCCCACAGGCTCGGTGTGAAGCGGTATTCGCTGTCGAGGTCGGCGGTGAACTGGTAGAGCAGGAAGTCGTTCGGCCCGCCGATGCTCTGGTTGTAGCCCAGGCCGAGGTTGTAGCTGAAAGGGTCGGGCTCCTGCTGGTAAAGCACCGTCTCCTGCTGCGGCAGGGGGACATTCTGCTCGGTGGTGCGGCGCAGGTCTGCCAGTGGCCGTTCCTGATTGGCCACCTCCTCGAACATCCGACGCGGTACGCTGGTTTCGACAATGGGCTGGCCGTAGCGGGTATCGACCACGGTGAACCACTGGACGTTGGCGTCGGTGCTGCTGTCGAGAATTCGCGCGGTGCGCCCGACCGCTTCGGGGGCATAGAGATAACGAGTCTGTTCGCCATAGACCACGACTTCGCGGTCCTTCTGGGTGATGCGGTCCACTTTGTAGCCGGCGTTCTGTTCAAGGCGACGGGAGACGTCGGCCCAGTCGGTTGGCGCGATCTGTTTCTGGCCAGCGCCCTGCGCCAGGGCTTCGGGAGCGGGGTCATTCACCTTCGCCGGTGCGGTGCGGGTGGCGAAGTTGGTGTGCAGGGTGATGCCGAACATGGCTGTATTGCCACGCTCGAAGGCTGCCGTCAGGTCGATCGCGTCACTGGCCTTGTAGACCATGCCGATGTTGAACGGGGAACTCTGTTTCTGGTTGTCGTTCAGCGGCTCGTGCTGGTAATCGTTGCCGTCGTATTCCAGCTTGAAGGACAGGGGGGCCCAGGGCGTTTGCCAGTTGATGCCGCCGAAAAGGGAAGGGCGGCCGCGGAAGTAGCTGTTGGAACTCGGCTCGCCTGTCCCTTCAGGTTGGGGACGCGTATTGAATCGGTCGTCGATCCAGCCGAGTGGATTGTCCAGCTCGCCACGGTTACCGATATAGCCCCAACCCAGGCCAAGGCTGAAATCAAGGTCGCCGACGCGTTTGTTGCCAACGAAATACTCGCTGGAGAACAGCCCGGTACCGCCGACGTCCCGGCCGCCCAGAGCAATCTCGGGCACCCAGCGGCTTTCCTGCAGAAGGCGGAATTTGACGTCGAAGGCCTTGTCCTTGTAGCTCTGGTCACCGCTCTCATCGGCGGAACCGTATTGGCGGTTGCTTATGGAGGTGTAGCGAAAGGTCCCTTCCATCCAGTCGAAAGGCTGCAGCGAGAAGCTATAGCGCGAGTAGGGATCGGTGCGGTTGGCGTTGATGCTGATTTCGCCGGCCGGTGCCATGCGTGCGGTGGGGGTCTGCAGCAGGCCGACGCCACCGAAATCGTTCTGGGTATAGCGCGGTTCAGCAATGGCCAGGCTGGTGCTGACCAGCAGCAGGCAAAGCCCTTGGCGGCAGTTCATGGCGACTCCATCGACAACGGCTGGGTAGCGATGAACTTGGCCAGTTCACTGTTCAGGTCCGGGACTATCGCATCCACTCGCGTGGCATCCAGGGGAATCAGCAGGACGGCGCCAGGTGCGGGCGGAGCGGCCTCCTGGCGGTTCCACAGGGCAATGCCCAGGCGGGACACCTGCCCATCGGGCTGAATCAGATAGAGATAATCCGGATCGGCCTCGGCAAGGGCCGGGCATTGCTGCGCATACCGGTAGGCTTGCTCCAATGCGGCGAACGGAAGGGTGCAATCGTCCGATACCGCGCCGGTAACGCGGATGCTGTCGGGGCGCGTTGGAAAGATCAGCCGGTCGCCGCCCTGCAGTTGGGGTGAGTGGGCGCTATTGAGCTCAACCGCCAGCGGATCGAGGCGATAGAGGCGCCGTCCCGTAACGGGCAATCGGCTTACCTGCTCGTTCAGCCTCTGGGCTGCGGCGGCAAGGGCCGGCTCGTTCTGAAGCAATGCGAGGCGCTGGAGCTGGATCAGGTCGAACAGGACGCCTGCTTTCAAGCGCTGTTGTTCCTGCTTCAGGCTCTCTCGCTGCCAGGATGCGCCGAGCCAGTAGCCCATCGGATCGATGCGCAATTGCCCCATCAGGTCACCCAGGCGCAGGCCATCGGCGATGACCTTTTCCCCCGGAGAGGAGACGGCGCCCAGCACCTCGATGCGGGTATTGGCAAGGAGGGTGGTGCTGAGGGTGAGGCCGAGCAGCAGCGAGCCCATCCATGCAAGCTTCATGGTTGCCCTCGCAGTGGCCGCAATTGAATAAGGGTGACGCTCAGGTTCGGCGTGACCTGCTGGCGGCTCCGCATGACGAAGCCGTCTTGTGGATCGACCCAGTAGTGGTTGGTCGAAGACATGCCGGCGATGGGAGATTTCAGCGACTCATCGATGCGCAGCAGGGGGTAATTTCGCTCCAGGATTCGGACCGTTTCGATGCTGGCTGGGTGGAAGGTTCCGCGCAGGGCAATATCGAACTGAGTGTTGGAGTCGAGATCGATCCAGCGCTCGCTTGGCTGCCCGTCCGCAACGTGCTGCAACCCATGAGAGAAGGGGGAATCCGCGATCAGCCGAGTTCCCAGCAGGTCATTCGGAAAGCCGAAGGTGCGCACGATGACGCCATCTTCCATCAGGAGGATCTGATTGGAGTTGGCTCGCCAGTACTGCAGCTTGCCCTGCACACGGACCAGCGCCATTACCGCCGAGCCGTACTCGGTGGTGACCTGGATCTGGTAGTAGGGGAGGGCGTCGACCTGAGCCTGCGTTACTTCCAGCGAGGCAGGGCCGCGCAGGCTGGCCCCGAATGTATCGAGGGAGCCTTGCATCAGTGGGTTGCAGGCACTCAGCGAGGCGGCCAATGCCGCCAGCGCGAGCAGGCGAAAGGCAGTCATGGCGCTCGGTATCAGTTGTTGTTGGTGAGGTTGCGCTGCACGGTCGAACCGGTACCGACGATGCCGGCGGAAGGCACCAACTGGCTGATCAGGCGGTTCCAGCGCGTCACGCCCGCCGGCCCGACATACACCACGTCCTGCGGTTGCAACTGGAACTGCTGGGCAAGGATGAACGCAGTGGGCGAATTGGCGTCGAGCTGGAACACCTTGGCGCGCTCGGTCTCCAGGTTCTCCACACCGCGAATGACGTAGACGGCCTTGCCGTTGGCCGTGGTCTGGTTCAGGCCGCCGACACTGCCCAGGGCGTCTGCCAGGTTCATCTCCCGGGTCTTGAAGGTCAGGGCGCGCGGCGCGTTGACTTCGCCCATCAGGTAGACCTTCTTGCGGTCGTTGTAAGGCAGGTAGATGCGGTCGCCGTCCTTCAGGTACAGGTTATACAGGTCGGAGCCTTGCGCGGTGTTCAGCGCATCGAGGTTCAGGTGGAATACCTGCTTGTCGCGCTGCAGCGTGAGGCCGGAAAGGTCCGCGTTGGCCGTGTCCAGTTCGGCGGCGCCGATGGCTTCCATCAGGGTCAGCGGCGTGGCGGTGATGGCTTGTTGCCCCGCTTTCACGAAGGCGCCGTTGAGCACCACGCGCTGGCTGGCGTAGCGCATCACGGCGATGTCCACCTGCGGCTGTTCGACGTAGTCGGCCAGCGCTTCGGTGATGCTTCGGCGAACCTCCTCGATCGTCCTCCCGCCTACCTTGATCTGGCCAACGTAGGGATAGAAGAGGGTGCCGTCCGGGCGCACCAGGCGGCCGTTGGCGTCGATCTGCTGTTGCTGGCCGGCTGGCGAGGTCAGTTCCGGGTGATCCCATACGGTGATGTAAAGCAGGTCGCCGGCGCCGATGCGATAGCTTTCCGGCTGATAGCCGACCAGCTCCGGGGGAACCACATCGTCCTGCTGCGTTGCGGCTTGCACAGTGAGCAGCTTCGGCGTGATCGGCACCAGTTGTACGCGGCTGGACTCGACGGAGTCCTCCTGCATCAGTCGACTGGTATCCAGGTTCTGACCTGGGGAAAACATGCACCCCTGAAGCACGAGTGCGGACAGGACAGCGACAGACAATGGACGGATCATGACGGGCTACACAGGAGAGGTGAACAGGATGACGCAGGGGGCTTTCAGCGCCGGTAGTCCTGGGCTCGGGGGCTGGTCAGGAGGCTGCGCAGGTTAGCAATGGGGCTTAGAGGCGGATGTAGGAAAAGGATGGCGAAGAGCGACAGGGAATTCTTTAACTGCAACGCTATGGCTAGTAGGCGTTCTGATGCACGAAGCCCTTGAACAGCGTGAGAAAGACGATCTTCAGGTCCCACCAGAGTGACCAGTTGTTGATGTACGCGAGATCGAATTCGACCCGCTTCTGCATCTTCTCCAGGGTGTCTGTCTCGCCACGCCAACCGTTTACCTGGGCCCACCCTGTGATGCCCGGCTTGACCTTGTGGCGCAGCATGTAGCTGCTGATCTGGCCGCGATATTCCTCGTTGTGCGCGATGGCATGCGGACGCGGGCCGACGATGGACATATCGCCCAGCAGCACGTTGATGAACTGAGGCAGTTCGTCCAGAGAGGTACGGCGCAGGAAAGCTCCAACCGGAGTGATGCGGCTATCGTTGCGCGTCGCCTGGGTCACCTTCGCGCCGTTCTCCATCACCCGCATGCTGCGGAATTTCCAGACTTCGATGGAGCGTCCGTCGATGCCGTAGCGCTTCTGCTTGAAGAACACCGGGCCTGGGGAGGTGAGCTTGATCGCTGCGGAAATCACCAGCATCGGGAGGGCAATCAGGCAGAGGATCAGCGAGGAGAGCAGGATGTCCTCCAGGCGCTTGATCAATGCAGCAGCCCCCACCATGGGGCTGTCGAAGATGCTGATGGTGGGGATGCCGTCGATATTTTGCGAGCGTGCGTGGAGCAGATCGAAGACAAAAACATCCGGCACGACATAAACAGAGGCAGTGGTATCGCTCAGCTGTTGCACCAGCCATTTGATACGCGCCTCGGCGCGCATGGGCAGCGTAATGTAGACGCGATCCAGCTTGCCCGCGCGGGCCTGTTCGACCAAGTCTTCCAGCGCGCCGGAAATGGGCAGTTTGATGTTGCCGCTACCCAGGCTGACAGGGGCATGGAGCTTGTCGTCGAAGAAACCGATCAGTTCCAGCCCCATCCAGGGGGCGCTCGCAATATTGGTTGCCAAGCGCTGCCCTAGCGTCCCGGCGCCGGCAACGGCAACCGAGCGGGTGTTAAAGCCTCGACGGCGAAGTGCGTGCAAACCCGAGCGCAAAAGCACGCGATAGCCGCAGAGGCCGGCGAGCACCAGAGAGAACCACTGAATCTGCCCGGAACCGTTGAGCACGGTGATCTCCGGGCTGAGGCAGTCGGTTACTGCCACTCCGGCGAAACTTATTGCCCAGATGCCACCGACCTTGCGCAACTCCTCACGAATTCGCTCGCCTCGCCACGAGACATAAAGCTGACCAAAGTCGCTGAGCAGATAGAAGATGACCAGCGCGAACAGGATCGCGATCACTGCTGAGTAATCCCACTGCGCTCCATCGGCGGCGATGACCACTCCCATACCTAGGCAGATTACTCCGAGGTCGAGCAGCTTTTGCAGGACGGAAATAGTGGCTTGGTGGGGGCGGAGAATTCCGCGGTCCCTGCTATTCATTTTGGGATTCTCTGTGGAGATATCGGTGCATTGGAGGAGTTCAGCGCCACTCTTCAGGGGCGGCGGACTTCCAGTCGCTGAATGCAGACTTCAGGTCGTACTGGTAGGGATATCCCAGTTCGACCAAGCGACCAGGATGGATATTGTTGGATCGCACTAGCTTGCGAATACGTACGGGGCTGAAGGGGTGACGAACTCCCAGCGGCCTTGCGATCAGGTCAATGCCATAGGCAGCGCCCAGCAGGAGAGGGAAAGGTATTCCCGGAACGCGGCGCGTAACACCGGCGACCTCGCAGACGGTATCCACATATTCCTGAATCGACGGGCCAGGATTCATCGACATGTTGAATAGCGAGAAGTGCTCACCTTGAGCTTTCTGCCGCTCCAGCATCCACCACATCGCAGCGCACAGCTCCTTCACATAGGTACCGGCCTTTCGCGTTTCGCGGTTGCCCATGTAGAAGAAGTAGCGACGCATGACTGCCTTGATCAGGCGGGAAACATTGCCGCCCTCGCCGGGGCCAAAAACAACACCGGGGCGAACGATGACCAGATGGCGGTTTTCCATGTCGGCCGCGAGCCAGGTCTGATGCATCTTTTCCGCTACCAATTTTGAGCCGCCGTATGCGGTCATGGGTACCGGCAGGGATCGCTCATCCTTCTGCTGTTCGCTAGGCCCGTAGGGTGAAATCGAGCTGGTAAAGACAATCTCATTGCATCTGACGCGCTCGGCCCAGGCACAAACGTGCTGCGCACCAAGCAGATTGGTTTCGTAGTACTCGAAATCCTCATGCCCTGGTTCGCGATGTACTGCCGCGAAGTTCGCAATCAGCGAGACTGGCTCTGGAGGTGTCCAGTCAATGGGATGACGGACGTCGCCAGGGATTTCGACGACTCTGGTCTCCATCCGAACCAGTTCTTTTCGATAGGAAAAGGGTTTGTCGGAAACCTGTTCCTTATCGAGCAAGTAGATCTTGTCAAATTTTCCAGTGGAGAGCAGTTGTTTGGCGAAAAAAACGCCAATGAAGCCAGAACCCCCGAAAATGACGGCGCAGCGCATAATTAACCTTAGAATTTGAAGTGTGACGGATAACGAAGATTGAAATATTGAATCTACGGAAACTCTCGATCAGGTGCGACCGTATTTATCTTCGTAGCGAACGATGTCATCTTCGCCGAGATAAGTTCCCGAC
The DNA here is from genome assembly GCF_047304025.1 of Pseudomonas sp. Pseusp97. Taxonomy (NCBI): domain Bacteria; kingdom Pseudomonadati; phylum Pseudomonadota; class Gammaproteobacteria; order Pseudomonadales; family Pseudomonadaceae; genus Pseudomonas; species Pseudomonas sp. Pseusp97. The sequence continues at coordinate 21,714 of NZ_JBGLYK010000001.1, forward strand.
TGAACTTCGATCAGATCTAGAGGGATTACCCCAGGGTTTTCCAAGGCATGGATCTGGCCGATGGGTATATATGTCGATTGGTTTTCTGTCACCAGATAAGTTTGGTCACCATTAGTAACTTTCGCTGTGCCACTGACGACGATCCAGTGCTCTGCTCGGTGATGATGCATTTGAACAGAAAGTTTGGCGCCCGGTTGAACCGTTATGCGCTTGACCTGATAGCGCTGCCCGTTGTCGATAGAGTCATAAACGCCCCAGGGACGATAAACTTCCCTATGATTGATATGCTCAGTTCGATTCTCGCTCTTGATTCGTTCAACTATATTCTTTACTTCTTGGACCTTGTCCCTGTGAGCGACCAAGATAGCGTCCTTGGTTTCGACGATTACCAGATTCTCTACCCCGACGGTCGCCACCAACCGACTGTCCGCATGGACATAGGTGTCGCGCGTACCTTGCTCCATCACATCGCCAGAAAATACGTTTCCATGACCATCTTTTGCGCTCACTTCCCAGACCGCCGACCAAGAGCCGATATCGCTCCAGCCAGCGTCCAGAGGAACCATGACGGCATCAGAAGTCTTTTCCATCACCGCATAGTCGATCGAGTCTTCTGGACAGGCAACAAAGACATCATGATCGACACGGATAAAGTGCAGATCTTCTTTTGCTCCATCTAAAGAACTTTTGCAGGCAGCCAGGATCGTTGGCTGGAAACGTCCGAGCTCCTCTAGATAACGACTGGCGCGGAACATGAACATGCCGCTATTCCAGCAATAGTTACCGCTGCGAACATAGTTTCGCGCGGTCTCAATATTTGGTTTCTCTACGAAACGGCGGACGGTATAGCTGCCATCGGGCAAGGTGTCGCCTTTTTCAATATAGCCATAGCCGGTCTCTGCCTGTTTCGGGACGATTCCAAAGGTGACCAGCTTGCCAGCATCAGCCAACTGAAGTGCTGTATGAATACCCGAATGAAACGCTGAAATATCTTTGATCAAATGATCGGCTGCCAGCACGAGCATAATGGCATCGCCTTTTTCTTGGACGATTTGCAGGGCAGCGAGTGCTATAGCGGGTGCGGTATTCCGCCCGATCGGCTCCAGCAGAATCCTGGAGCTATCCATGCCGGACTGACGAAGTTGTTCTGCCGCGAGGAAGCGGTGTTGCTCATTGCAGATAAGTATTGGCTGCGCTATTTCCAGACCGCGCAAACGTTCGATCGTGGCTTGCAACATAGAGAGTCGGTCGTCGGCCAATCGGAGAAACTGCTTGGGGTTCAGTTGCCTGGAGAGGGGCCACAACCGGGAGCCGGAGCCACCAGCCATAATGACAGGAATGATCACGTAATAGTCCTTTAGCTTGTTGCCCCGATTCCGGAGTACACACCAAGCTTATTTTGCAGTGGAAAGAGGGGATTCAGTTGCAGCCAAAGCATTATTGATAAATGCTTGGATTCGCTGCTGGAAAACCGATTTCTCAAAACCCAGTGCATGCCGGTGCATATCAGTTGGTGAGAAAACGAATTCGCCAGATTCCAGGCGGCCAACGGCTTCAATTAAGGCGTCGACGCTTTGTTCGTGGAAAAGAATGCCGGTCTTGCCGTGGACCACAGTGTCCAGGGCACCGCCCTTACCGTAGGCAATGACTGGGGCGCCGGCTGCCATAGCCTCGACGGGGACGATGCCGAAGTCTTCAAGACCGGGGAAAATCAGGCCTCGGCAGCGTTGTAGCAAATCTTGGATAACGGAGAAGTGTTGGCGTCCCATCAAGGTGATATTTTCACTAGCAGTTCTTTTCAACTGCTCAAACAGTTCGCCCTCGCCAACAACTACCAGCGGCAACCCAAGTTTATTAAAGGCCTCTACAGCTAAGTCGGCTCGTTTGTAGGAGACCAATTGACCCAGGCACAGATAGAAGTCGCCGCGTATTTGTTTAGGATCGAAGTCGGTAACATTAACCGGTGGATAGATGACCTCGGATTCTCGACGGTAGAATTTCTTTATCCGCGATGCCACAAAGCTGGAGTTGGCAATGAAATGGTCGACACGATCTGCTGAGAGTCTGTCCCAAACTCGGAGCCAATGAGCTATGAGGGGGAACAAAATTCGAATGAGTCGACCCGCGCTGGATAAGTAGTCGTAGTACATATCCCAGACATAGCGCATAGGTGAGTGGCAGTAGCAGACATGAACTGCGTCAGGGCGTGTTATCACTCCTTTTGCGGGACCGGATTCACTGCTGATGATCAGGTCATAGTCGGTCAGATTCAGTTGTTCGAGCGCAAGTGGCATCAAGGGGAGGTACTTTTGGTAATGCTTTTGCGCTTTGGGGAGTTTTGAAATAAATGTCGTGATTATTTTTCCACGGAAAGTGCTGGGTAATGCTCGGCGCATCACCTGTTCATCGTAGACGTGAATGAATATATCTGCATCTGGATATAACTCAGCGATTGCGGAACAAACGGCTTCTCCTCCTCGATTGCTAAGCCACCAGTAATGCAATATTGCTGTTTTCATTTTTGAGCCTGCGTAGAGCGAAGGTGGGTATATGGTAATTTGATAAATACTTTCAATCGAGAAATTATAATTAGCATAATCATTGATGAAATTGTAAGGTACTGGCCTGCCCCGGAAGTGAATAAGTTGACGACAAGGGCGAAAGATATGAATGAGTTTACGATCAGTAAAAAAGGTAGCCATTTCGAAGCTCCCTGTTTTAAACGGCGATTTGCATGGCCAAAGACTAATCCAGCGAAAAAACAGGCAGGGGCGCTTAATGCTGGGCCAAAGTCGTATATAATTGGACCGAAGAAGGTGGTGTAAACTCCAGGTCTTAGTATTCCTGATGCTATGACCTCTTCTATGTTGATATTGCCGAGTAATGATGCAACTACTTTGACAGGGATGTAAAAGTCAATCATTCCATATGTTGTTGCAGAGTTTGTGCTCTCTGCGAGATAAAAAAATTCATATAGCCCATGTAAGAAATACTGACAGAAGTTCACTGTTGAATAGATGGCAGCTGAAATTCCACTTATTCCGCTTTCTCTCAGGAGTGCTAGCGTGGTGTCGCTTGCAGGAGCAAATTTTGCGTACCCAGATATCTGCATGGAAGATATTGGGTCAACTCCAAACTGTGTGGCTCTCTCGATAAAGATATAAGTGGAGAGTCCAAATAAAGATATTAGCGTCGGAAGTGCGATGGTTACTAATGCTGCCATCGTTTTTATTTTTTTTAGGTTTATTGATTGCGTTGTTGCTGCTGATATTAGCAATACGCTTAAGTACATTACCAAGGTACTTCTGGATCCTTGGTATAGTACGTCGAAAAGAGGATACGTTAGGCTTGCCAGGAAGTATATTGAATGGACTCTTCTATGCATTCCGCATTTATTTGAAAGGAACAAGAATAGTGGCAAAAACATAAGCATTGAAGCCAACGTCGCAGAGATTAATGCTAGTGGACCGCTTCCGCCCGAAGAGATTAACTCTCTATTTTCTGCGAAATCAGAAGAGATATTACCTCCTGCACGTAAAACTACTCGCTCGAATATTCTGAGACTTATTCCTATTATTCCAAGGGTAAATGTATGTTTTATAAGTTTTTTTAGTTGAGATAGGTTTGCTTGAAATTTTATTTTTGAGCTTTTAAAGCTTCGGGCACCTAATGCTATTCCAAGAAATAGGAAGGTAAAGCAAAGGGTGAGTAGTGTTATTGATTTTATTCCCCCTTTATAAATGAAATTTATGGGGGCGATGGTCCAGAGAATGATGAATATTGCTGATCCATATAGTAGCGGTTTGATTGGGTTTATGGCGATTATGTCAACGTGTGGCGTCTTCATTTTTTGTTGAGGATTGGGTGTTTTCTATTAGTTTAATAATGGCAATGCTTAATATGTCTTGGTAGCCTTGCTTGAAGTGGAAATAGTCCTTGTTGTAATGGTTCTCGTAACTAGTACAAGTTAAACGGTTTGGGTCTATTGTGCTGGTCGGGAAAGCCTCTTGGAGAAAATCGTTGAACTCTCTTGAACGTACGTTGTGAGCCTGTCCATATAGACGATGGTCTACTCTGAATGTGGGTATTATCAGAATTCTATCTGATTTAAGGGAAAGCTCTTTTATTATTCTTGTGAATACTGATTTTAATTCTTTCGGAGAGGAGTAAAATTCTGGAAACAGACGAATAAGTATTAGGCGTAATAGAAATAGCGGTAATCTAAGTATGTAACTAATGCAGATGGTTGGGGGGACAGAGAAGTACGAGTCTCGAGCTTTTTTTATCCCTAGTGCTCTTAGCGCTAATATGAATTTTCTGGGGATTCTTGGATGTATGTCGGGGTTTCCGAGCCCGATAAGAATTAAGTCATAGCTTTCGTGTGTGTCAGTAATTGCAAGAATAGCGCTTTCTATTCTTAATCCCGGGAGTTTTATTGTGGTGGTATCCCAGTCTCTTATCAGAGCATTCTCTATTAGGCTTGCATAACCCTTGCATCCCCAGTTTGTTCCGTGAGAATCACATATTATGAGTAGCTTCTTTTTTTTCATTGATTAATCGCTCAAATGCATCTGAAACTAATGATATGTTTTTCTCGGAAATGCAATCTGGATCGCTTATTGGATCGCTTATTATTCCTTGGTAAGAGTCTTTTATTATCTGTCTAAAGGCGATTTTTGTGAGGTCTGGTGAGTAAATTGATGGCTCACTTAGGAGTTGCGGGATGTCGGAAGGGTTTCGAATGTATGTACATAATGGGAGAATGTTGAAAAACATCGGAGATAATGTCGCAGATTTTATTCCGAAGAGAGCTGCCTCGAATGCAATAGTTCCAGATATGGTTATGACGAGGGACGAATTTTTTATTAACTCATGAGAATCATGTGATGGATTTATTAAGCGAACATTGGGGATTTTCTTTATGGATTTTAGGTATGATAAAGGTCTGTCTCCAATGGCGTTAGAGTGCTCTTTTACATATATTTTGTATTGGCTTGGAGTGTTTATTGATATTTTTCTTATCAAATCTATCTGATCTGAGTGTTCGGTTCCTAATACATCTATGGATGCTTCGGGCTGCTTGTGTAGAGTGAATAGTATGTTTTTCTCTCCGGGGACGGGGTTCTCGAACCTTATATTACTATAAAGTCGATTGGCGCGAATTGGGAATAAGTATTTCTTCTCTATAAATAAGTGGTGGAATATGCTTTTCTCGGCTGCGTTGCTATTTTGTTCCTTAATTGCCGATATTAATTTTTTGGGAATTGTTTTTAATAGTTTTTTGTCTAGAATTTTAGGTGTTTTATTGTTTGTATAGAAGTATGCTGGTTTTTTGTTTCTTTCGGTTACCTCTTGGATTATTTCTTCGGGAGATAATTCGCTATTTAGTATTTTGTTTTTATATGTTTCCTCTTCTAAGTATCCATCAAAAAAAGCAAAGCGGTTGCTGGGTATTCTTATTGTGTGCGGCTTCTTGAATTCGCACCTTGTATTTTGCAAATAAATGCTGTGAGGGTTTCATGGAGAGCAGTGGTCTCTCCAAATATAATTTTTATTCTTTCGCCTTTGATTTTTTCATTTATTATGTGAGTGCAATAAAGTAAATATTCTTCAGCCCTGTCTTGAGCCCAGTGTGAGACTATTCTGTCGGATTGAGTTATAAAATTTGCTGATTTGCCGTTTAGCTTCTCGGCTTTGGCAAGTATTTCTCTGGCTGTTTCTTTGTCCTGAGATTGAATCTCATCTCTTGGGGCTATTTGAGTTATTAGTTCGCGTCTAACTCCGTTGTTTGTTAGGTAGTTTGTCCATTTTGGTGAGGTTGATATCCAGCTGATAGTTATGTCTTCGATTCGTTTTTCTAGTTCCTTGGCTATTCGCTGAAAAAGAACTGTCTTGTAGAAGCAGGCAATAAAGCAAATATTCACTTCTAATTTTTCCAGTGGGGTTACTCGGAGAAATCTACTAGTTCTAGCGATGCAGGTGTGTTTTTCTTGATTTCTTTTTTTGCCGTTTTTCCAATTATCTCTTCGCACATCTTTGGAGGTAGGCCGTAGCCCGGGCGGATGCTTATTAGAGCGTCGCTCGTAATGGTCTGTCCGGGCTGAATATCTTTCCTGAAATATAGTGATCGGCGAAATTTAATATTCTCCTGTTCACTGGATTTGCAACCGTAGTTTACTTTTCCTAGTGCGCTCCAAGCGAGTTTGCTTCCTTTGCAAAGCTGCGATAGCTCTTCAGGTTCAATTGAGAAGCTATCATCCGGACCACCACCGTTACGGTCCAAGGTGAAGTGCTTCTCGATGATTGATGCGCCTAAAGCAACACTAGTGATGGAAGTAGTGTTGTCTAAAGTGTGATCTGATAGTCCTGTGACTAGCCCAAACCGCAGTTTCATATCAGTAATGGTATGCAGGTTGTAGTCTTCTGCCGGAGCGGGATAACCACTGACACAGCGCAGTATGGCCAATTCCTTGCAGCCGCCTTCTCGTGCGGCTTCGATCGCTTCTCCAATTTCATCGGCATCGGCCATGCCGGTGGAGATAATCATCGGTTTGCCAGTGCTTGCCACGTATTTGATCAGTGGCAAATCGACGGCCTCAAAAGAGGCAATTTTATAGGCCGGCGCGTTCAGGCTTTCGAGCAGGTCTACCGCGGTGTTATCGAAAGGGGAGCTAAAGATGGTTATGCCAATTTTTCGTGCATGCTCAAACAGTGGCTTGTGCCATTCCCAGGGCATTTGAGCTTCTTGGTAAAGTTGATAGAGCGTTTTACCATCCCACAGGCCACCATGAATCTGGAATTCTTCCGAGTCGCAGTCGAGGGTGATGGTGTCGGCAGTGTAGGTTTGCAGTTTGATAGCATCCGCACCAGCCTTATGAGCTTCTTCAATGATCCGGAGTGCTGTTTCCAGCTTGCCGTTATGATTCGCGGAGAGCTCGGCGATAATATAGGGAGGGCAGTCTTCGGCAATGCGTCGGCCGGCGATGGATATGCTGGGTATGTTCTTCATTTTTGAGTTCCAGAGTTACTTTGCCACTCGTGCGCGAGCAGCCCGAAGCAATGAATACTGTGGTAATGGCTGCCATCGAAGTGATGGTCCCGTAACACACCTTCCTGTTGAAAACCAAGCTTCTGGTGCAGGTGCAGGGACCGCTCGTTGTAGGCCAGTACTTGAGCGCTGACCTTTCTGAGCTTAATTTCCAGGAACGCCATTCGGAGTGCTGCTGTGCACATGCCGGAACCCGTGCCTCTTGGGGCGTCGGGCGCAATATAGAATCCCCACTCGGCAATTCCGCTATCCGGTTTTTCCGTGAAATTAACGTGCCCCAGTGGGGCGCCATTGTTCTCGTAAACCAGCAACGTGTATTTTTGGTCCTGGGCAGCGCGACAGAACCACTTTATATGCTCGGCGAGTTGGATGGGGCGTTGGTTGAACATGTAGCGGTTGATTGCAGGGTCATTACGCCAATCGAGCAATAACGGAAGGTCTGACTCGGTCAGAGGTCTGAGTTTTCCCATGGGTGGTCCTGTTATAGCTTGAGGATGTTCGCAACCCGTTCGGCTCCGTGCCCATCAGTAATATTTTTCGCGGCATCGGACATCTGTCTAAGTTGACTCGACGAGCACATACGCTGGAACTCGCCGGGAAGTTGGGCTGCAATTTCGTCAACAGACTCGACCAAGGTTGCGGCGCCAACAGCCTTAAGGTGGTGGGCAACTTCGCGTTGGTTGTCCGCCAGTATGAGCATGAGGCTGGGCAGGCCGAGGCAGCATCGCTCCCACGAGGTGGAGCCTGCGGCCCCAATGGCGATATCGGCTTCGCTCATCAGTTGGGCCATGTGCGAGGTGTTGATCAGTACGTTGGTAGCACAGGGCATGGTATGCGCGAGGGTTTGTACCGCTTCACGCCATGGAGCGGTCGTCCCCAGTACCACTTGTATGTTCCAGTGGGGCTGAACCAGCGCTTGTAGTGCTGCCAAAACCTGGCCCGTGGCATTGTGGGCATCAATGCCTCCCATACTGATCAGCAGGTTGCGGATGTGCGGATGTTTTCTCCGCGTCAGGCTTTGATTACGCATTTGAGGGAACTCCGGCCTTAGCAAAGCGAACTGCGGCCCGAGTAGTTGCATGCAATCGGTGGGTACTTTCGCGAAATAATCTTCTTCTTTCCGCCCAAGGCTCTGGTCAAGTAACGCGTGGCAGACATGGTCCCTGTCAGCAAGATCATCGATTACCATCAACTTCTTGCACTGCCCTGCCAGTTGGCTTTCCCATCGGAGATCCAACGCATAGTGGTCGACTATCAACCAGTCCACTGATTTGCCCGCAGGTAGCTGATACTGGGTTTGCAGGGCATCCTCCTGCCAGCTTGCACCGAGCCACCCTGCATGAGCAGGGTGGGCGTTGGCGACATGTTGCTGGATGGAAGGCGCCGGTAAAACGCTCAGCGTGTGCCCTTTCTGCAGAACAGTGGTGTTCAGGTTCCCAGGGTGTTCGCGGCAGATGAAATGACTCTGATGCCCAGCGGTCTTGAGGGCATCCGCCAGCGTGAGGCAGCGCATCAGATGGCCGGTACCCATGTTCAATGACGCGTCAACCCGGAAAACAATGTTCACCGGGCTGCCGCCCGAGTTTCTGCTTGCATGGCTTTGAACATCCACTCCGCCCGTTGCCAGTCTTCTTCGGTGTCGATGTCCTGAACTCGGTGCCGGGGAAGCAATACTGCCGCAGAGGCGTCCCCGAAAATCATGCTTCCGGCGAGCCAGGCTTCGGGACGCCCCCAATAGAACTGTCCGGCGTCGTGATACGCCTCTTCCAGGTCCTGGGAGCGTGTGGCGAAGTGCTCCGGATTGAACATACCGACGCGGCTGTTTGCAGTCAGGCGAATGGCGCGCTGAATGGGAAACGCATAACTGGTCGCAGCGAAGACATAATCCACTCGCTGCGAGTCCAGCATTGCTTGTCCTTCGCGCAAATATTCAGGCTGCAGGAACGGGGCGGTCGCATAGATACAGCACACCTGCCGAATCACATGGCCCTGATCCTTGTGCCAATTGATGGCGTGCTGGATGACGGGGATGGTTCCGGTGTGGTCGTCTGATAGTGCGGCCGGTCGTTGAAAGGGCACAGTCGCGCCGAATTGTTCTGCGATATCCGCAATATGTGGGTCATCCGTGGAGACAACGATCCGGTCGAAGCAGCCACTTTCGTGTGCTGCCTTGATGGATCTTGCGATCATTGGCTGTCCGCAGAAGGGTTTGATGTTCTTGCCGGGAATCCGCTTGCTACCACCCCTCGCAGGAATTACGGCCAGCCTCATGGTGCAAGGGCCCCATGCAGAGCCGCCACTACCTGGTCTTGTTGTGTGTCGCCAAGGGTGGGGTACATGGGTAGGCTGATTGCTTCGCGGTAATACTGTTCCGCTTGGGGATAGTCCCCCTGTTTGAAGCCCAACTCTTGGTAGAACGGCTGGGCATGGACCGGAATGTAGTGCAGGTTCACCGCGATGCCTGACTCTCTCAGGCTTTCAAAGATTTGCCGGTGGCTGCGGTTTGTCTTTTCCAACTGAAGACGAATGACGTACAGGTGCAAGCCGGAATAGCTGTCCGGGTGTTGCCAAGGAGTGGTGACAGGCAGTGTGGCGAGCAATTGGTCATAACGTTGAGCAATGGCATGCCGACTGGCTACGTAGGAATCGAGGCGTTCCATCTGGCTGACGCCGAGAGCCGCCTGCAATTCGGTCATGCGGTAGTTGAAGCCCAGGTCGATCTGTTGGTAGTACCAGGGGCCGTCCGGCGCATGGGTCATCTGTTCGGCTTCGCGGGTAATGCCGTGGCTGCGCAGAAGTGACATGCGGTTCGCCAGATCAGCGTCGTTGGTCAGCACCATGCCCCCCTCCGCTGTAGTGATGATCTTCACCGGATGGAAGCTGAACACCGTGATGTCGCTGTAGCGTCCGTTGCCGATGAATTCACCACGGTATTTGCCGCCTATGGCGTGAGAGGCGTCTTCGATGACCTTGAACCCGTAGCGCTGGGACAGCGCGCGGATAGTTGCCATATCGCAAGGTTGCCCGCACAGGTGTACCGCAACCACGATCTTTGGAAGCGTACCGTCGAGTTCCGCCAGTTCCAGCTTTCGTGCCAGTGCTTGAGGGCAAAGGTTGTAAGTCTTCGGGTCGATATCGACGAAATCTACCTTGGCCCCGCAGTAGAGTGCGCAGTTCGCGGAAGCAACGAAGGTGATTGGCGTTGTCCAGAGCGTGTCTCCCGCGCCCAGGCCGAGAGCGAGGCAAGCGATATGCAGCGCAGATGTAGCGCTATTGACCGCCAGTGCATGCTTAGCGCCCACATGCTCGGCGACGCCTCGTTCGAAGCGCGGCACCATTGGGCCTTGGGTAAGGAAATCGGACTTCAGAACTCCCACTACCGCATCGATGTCGGCCTGGGTTATTTCCTGGCGACCGTAGGGAATCATCAGATGCTCCCGATCTTGTCGAAGTTGCGGTCGATCCAGGCGTGGAGGGCTTCGTCGTCCATCCACTCGGTGTTGTTGTCACTGGCGTAGACGAAGCCTTCTGGGACCTTTACGCCGTCCTTGATGCGCTTTTCGCAAGTAGCCCAGTTGTTGATGGTCGGCAGGATCTTGAAGTGCTCGGGGTATTCGTAGGTGTACAGGGCGTCTTCCGCGCTGATCATCTGTTCGTGGAGCTTTTCGCCTGGGCGAATACCGACGATTTCCTGGCGGGATTGCGGTGCTACCACGCGAGCGAGGTCGGTCACTTTCATCGAAGGGATCTTCTTCACATAGATCTCACCGCCTTCCATGTCGTCAAAGGCATGCCAGACGAGCTCGACGCCTTCTTCCAGGGAGATCATGAAGCGAGTCATTCTGTCGTCGGTGATCGGCAGGACGCCCTTGTCCTTGATGCTCATGAAGAAGGGGATGACCGAGCCGCGCGAGCCCATGACGTTGCCGTAGCGGACCACGGAGAAGCGGGTGTCATGCGCCCCTGAGTAAGAGTTGCCGGCAACGAAGAGCTTGTCGGAGGCCAACTTGGTTGCGCCATAGAGGTTGACGGGGCTGCTGGCTTTGTCGGTCGACAGGGCAACGACGCGCTTAACGCCTTTGTCGATGCAGACATCGATCAGGTTCATCGCCCCCATGACGTTGGTCTTGATGCACTCGAAGGGGTTGTATTCCGCGGTGGGTACAATTTTGGTGGCGGCGGCATGGACGACATAGTCCACTCCGTCAAGTGCTCTATAGAGGCGCTCCTTGTCGCGAACATCCCCGATGAAGAATCGCACTCGGCTGTCGCCCTGGAACTTTTTTGCCATCTCCCATTGTTTCATCTCATCTCGAGAGAAGATGATGATTTTACGTGGTGAGTATTTTTCCAGAGTCATCGGGACGAAAGTGTTCCCGAAGGATCCAGTTCCGCCAGTGATCAGAATGGTTTTATTGGTCAGCATGGAAATCCTAGTTTTTCGATAGATTGAGCGGGTTGTAATGAGGTGGGGTGAGCGAATGACAGGCTAAAGCCTTAATTATCAGAATGCTCAGGAAAGTGATGCATAGACTGATGGGTACTGCCATGTATGAATAAATCGAGGAGAGCATCCAGGTGCTAAGCAGAAATACAGCGCAACCAAGCAGATGGCTGATAATTATTGGGCGATCTTTACCTTGGGCGTAAAGCCAGTAATGTGGAATCATCCCAAATGAATAAAGTAGTACGCTGGCCAAGGCCCAGTAGAATAGGTTGCTGTTGTTGGAGTAGATTGGCTTTCCGATCAGACTGAGTGCCGGATCGATTAGTAGTGTTGCTAAAAGTGCCATGACGCACGAAAAAATAAGGGTTTGAATCAGTAGATTTCTGGCAAGGAGCCGGAAGCGGATTGGGTTATTTTCGTTGTATGACTTTATTAGCTCAGGATAAAGGAAGGAAAATACACCTGCATCCAGGAAAGATACGAGGGCACTACTAAGCCCCATGAAAAGTACATAGGCTCCGACAATTTCCAGATTGGAAAGCGCCTTGAGCCAGTATCGGTCAATGGTATAGATGCCCCGAATGGCGAGAGTGGCCAGCAGAAAAGGAATGGCTACTTTTACACCTTGGAAAATCCAGCGCCAATCAATTCTTTCATGCCAGCCATGGATGCCTAGGCTGCGCAGCTTGAGAATGCTGAGAGCCACCGCAAGCGCGTCGCCAATTACCCAGAGGAACAATACCGTTTTTAAATTCTGGAGACCGGGATATGACATCATCAACGCAATGGCCACCAACGGCCACGAACCGCCGCGGAGGAAAAGGTTGAGGCTGGCGGCGTGTTGTTGCGAGAGTGCTATCAGAAGTCGGCCAAGCTCTTGGTTGATATGCTCCAGTATTAGCAGGGAAAAGAACCAGATTGCCATTTGCCAAGGGAGCAAATTTTCCAGGAATATTAATGAAAGCAATGGAAATATCATGACATACAGGACGAAAGTCATGGCTGCCTGGTTTTTCAGTAGTTCCCCAAATCTTCTGTTTTCTACTTTCAGGATTTCCCGAGTTATATAAATGTAGAAATCCAGGCCTACCAGATAGAGTGCATAGGCAATGGTGGCAGTCAGAAGACCATATAGTCCCAATTCACCCGCTGTGAGAAAGCGTGCGAGGAAAAATACCAGCAAAAATTTGCTCGCCAGTGTCGCGCCACGAAGGGCGATATTGCTTAATCTGGAGAAAGCGAGTTTAGGCATGTTTGATTTTAGGTACGCTACCGCCCCAGGATTTTTCGTTTAGCTCCTGAGACGTAGCGAAAGACTTGTTAAGAGCATCTGCGTGGTGCAGATAAATTGGTTTTTTAATCAGGAGCGAAAATATTTAAGCTAGGCTCTCATCAGCCCCTGGATAGGAGAGGTTATTTGAACCTCACGCTGAAGTAGCTTTAGCAGAAGAATTACTCGTTGTGTTCCATCCTTCGCAAGGTAAATGGCTTCGATGCCATTGGTTCCTTCCCAGTTGATAATTACCTTATCCCCGGGCTTGAGTTCTTGCGCCGGTGGAGTGTTTCTCTGTCGTAAATAGTCGATAACACTATTGGCAACCGGTAGCGGTGCTTCGCCAAATCGCACGATTTGGCTGACGCCTCGTGTGGAGCGGATCGGCATCCAGTTATCCAGCAACGTGTCTAGCTCGATGAATAGGTAACCGGGAAACAGCGGCTCCTCCAACGCCTGCCATTGCCCTTTCTGCAATCGCTCAACCTTATGCAGAGGCAGAAGGCACTCATAGCCTTGTCGCTGCAGGTTTTCCAGGGCGCGAAAGTCTTGTTTGGGCTTACATTGCACCAGAAACCAGCGCTTTTCAGTTGTCGAGTTCATAACCTTCTCCCTATGGTCATTGGCCACGGGTGCTGTCATCAGCGCTTGTCGGACAGATACTCATATTGGTAATTCGCATACCCCCCATTGCCGTAGTAATCCGCAGCGCGGCGTTCGACGCCGTTGAAAATGGCGCCCTTGAGTTCGATGCCGTTCTGTTCAAAGCGTCGAATAGTCAGTTCGATTTCCCGTGGAGCGTTCTTGCTGAAGCGGGTGACTATCAGGCTGGTGCCAGCTTGCCGTCCGACGATGGCGGCATCGGTAACGGCGAGCAGGGGAGGGGTGTCCAGGATTACCAGGTCGAATGCGTTGCTCGCCCTCTCCAGCAGATCGGTGAAGTTGGGGTGCATCAGCAGTTCGGACGGATTCGGGGGAATCTGGCCGCGAGAGATGAAGCTGAGGTTTTCAACCTCAGTGTGCTGAAGTGCCTGCTCGAAAGTGCAGCGCTGGATGAGCAGATCGGAAAGACCGTTCCTGTCGTCGGTGCCGAAGACCTTGTGCAGGTAGCCCTTGCGCATGTCGACATCGATCAGCAAGACGCGTTGGCCGGCCTGGGCGATCACGGCGGCGAGGTTGGCGCTGACGAAGGATTTGCCCACTGTCGGACTGGGGCCGGAAATCATCAGGCGGTTATCGCCGGACTCCAGCATGGCGAAGTGCAGGCTGGTGCGAAGGCTGCGCAGGGATTCGACGGCCAGGTCGGTGGGATGGCTGGTCGCCAGCAACGGGGCAGGGATGATGTTGGTCTTGCCTTTCCTGTGCCTGTTGCGCTGGTCTTCTTCTGATTTTTGCAGCTCGCTGTACGGGATGGAGGCATAGACCGGCAGGCCGAGCTGTTCAATCGCTTCCGGATTTTCTATACCGCGATTCAATGCCTTGCGCAGCAATACCAGGGCGACGGCGAGGAATAGGCCAAGCAGGGTGGCAATGGCGACAATCAACAGCTTCTTCGGCTTCACCGGCTTGGTGACATCGACATCGGCCGGGTCGATGACACGGACGTTGCCGACTGCGCCGGCGCGCATGACATCCAACTCCTGGGCCTTGTTCAGCATCTGCGTATAGATAGCGGTGCTGACCTGTACGTCGCGGGTCAGCCGCAGCAGGTCCTGCTGGGTTTCCGGCAGACCTTCCACGCGTTTGGCGAGGCCGGATTGCTTGCTGGTGAGTTCGCCGATCTGCCGCATCAGCGCCTGATAGGCCGGATGCTGGCGGGTGAACTTGTGGTCCATCTCGGCCTGCTGGAGCTTGAGCTGGGAGATGTTGGTGTCCAGCGCGACTATCTGGTCCAGCAGTGCCTTGGTTTCCAGGCTGATGTCTGCTGATCTGGCCCGCGATTGGTAGCCGCTCAGGGCGTTTTCCGACTGCTCCAGATCCTTGCGAACTTCCGGCAGTTGCCCGCGGAGGAACTCGAGGCTCGATGCGGCCTCGGCCGAAGCGCGTTCAACGTTCTGCAGCACATACTGCTGGCTGATGGCATTGAGGACGGCAAGCGCCTGCTCCGGGCTCTCGTCCTCCAGCGACAACGTGAGGATGCCCGACTCCTTGCCCGTCTCGCTGACATTGAGCGCCTGCTGATAATCGAGAATGGCGCTCAGGCGCCGCTCGCGGATGACGGTGAACCCTGTACCGGGGTTGGCGTTCAGCGCTTCTACCTGCACTTTCACGCCGTTGTTCTCGGCAAGCCTGCCGACCTGCCCGTCGACCAGGACATCGTCGTCATCGTCGAACAGGGTGAATTGCCCTTTTTCGCCGGCGACGAGTTTCAGTGGCTTTTCCATCAGCGAACCCGGCACTTCGAGCTGGAAGATCTTCAGTGCCTCACCACCCCAGGCGAAGCGGCTCATGCCCAGCAGCGGCGGGGCTACGTCTCCTTCCTGAAGCGGGGTGAAGCGACGATGCAGGAAGTTGCCGATCACCGGAAACAGGGACGGCTGGATATCGATATCCAGGTTGAGCCCATCGACGGCTTTGCCGATGACGGTACGCGAGGTCAGCAGCTGAATTTCGGTCACTGCCTGCGACTGCGCTCCCAACAGGTCGCTCATATCCGACAGCCCCGGTATGCCAGGCTTCTTCTGCTCCACCTGGATGGTGGCGGTCGCGCGATAGATAGGAGCCGCCAACAGGGCATAGGCGGCGCCCACGACCATGAAGCCGGCGGTAACGCCTGCGATCAGCCACTTGCGATCGAGCAGGGTGCCGAACAGGGCGAGCAGGTCGATTTCGTCGTCATCGCTGACGGCCGGCGTGAGGGCAGGCGCTTGAGGGTATTGCATGAGGGGCTTCTTGAAGTTGTCAGCGTTGAGGTTGAAGGCGTTGGGACCAGGCATCGGCGCCTTCCTCGATCAGGGCGTAGGCATGCTCGAAAGCTGCCGTTCCGTGGCGGTAGGGATCGGGGATCTCTCGTTCGTTCTGCCATTTGCCGAGAAGAAAGGTCTTGCCGCGCGATACCGGTGAGAGCCGGATGACGTCCTGTAACTGGCGACGCTCCATGACCAGCACCAGGTCGGATACCTGCAGGAGCTGCGGCGTCAATTGGCGGGCCTGATGTTCCCGAGGTGCCTGGCCATGGCGTTGCAGGGTGGCAAGGGCGTGACGTTCGAGCGGATGACCGACCACGGCAGTGAGTCCGGCCGAACTGACCCGGATGCCGGTGTGGGCCAGTTTCCGCCGGAGCAGATGCTCTCCTGTCGGGCTGCGGCAGATGTTGCCTGCGCAGATAACCAGTACGTTCTTGAACACGCTGACCACCGATGCATTGATTGATCGCTACCTATGGGCCGCGAAAATTAAGCTTCGCGCCGGGGCGATTCAATGCATGCAGGCCCTCGTTTCGGGTGTTTAGGAATTCTCTGAGGAGGGTTAAAGGGAATCCCTTCAAATACCGGGCGGGGCGGAGAATTCTGGCGGCCTATTGCTGCCTCGATCGGCTGATCGATTGGGCGGCTTCTGTCGTCAGGGCTGCCGGGTGGGGTGACGACGAGCGAAACAGCGTGGGCTCTGGCGCGAGGCTGTCTGTCTGGAGGGAGTATCAGCTGAGCAGGGAATGTGGCCCGCCCACTGGGGCGGGCTTCGATATCAGCCCGCAGCCAGCTGACGGACCGGGTGTTGCGGAGTGAACCGGGCGTAAAGGCTTTCCAGCGAGGATTGCAGCTGCTCGCCCGAGTGCAGTCGTTGAATGCTCTGGCTGTTGCGAGCGAGTTCTGCCTGCACGCTGGTGTCGCCATTGGCGAACGCGCCGACCTGCCGCTGGGCTTCTGCCAGATCCTTCGCGGTAGACAGGCCTTCGGCAACGAACGGGCCTATGCACCGCAGGGCGATGGGGAGATCCAGCTTGGCTGCCTCCAGGACAGAGATGGGAAATCCGTCCCAGGCGGCCGTATGGAAGTACAGGTCGAGACCCTTCATATGAGCGATGACTTCTGCGCGCGGGCGCCAGCCGGTCACTTCGATGCCCGCCTCGACCATCTCCGCCATGACCTGAGCGTCTCCGCCCCCGATCCACTTGAAATGCGCCACTTCATGGCAGGACTCAGCCAGTGCGCGGAAGTAATCATGGCCCTTCTGCCGACTGATGCGCCCGACCATGCCGACCACGGGCTTGCTGGTGAGGCTGCGGACGGCGGGGACGTCCGGCAGCTCGTCGCAGACATTGACCAATCCCAGGGTGTGCGCCGGCTCGATCAGCTCCCCGGCGATGCGCTGTTCGTCGAGGCCGCAACCGGCAATCACGGCGGTACGCCGCGCCAGCAGAGACTCGATGGCCCGGTAGGCCTTGAGCACCATCGGATGGTCGCCGCGCAGGAAGGCAAAGCCGTGGGGGGTGTAGACGATCTTCTGCGCGGGGATGAAGGGCAGGGCGCGGATCAGCGCGCCGGCATAGGTGCTGTGAAGATGGATGACATCCGGCTGCACACGATCGATGTACGGCTTCACCTTTGCCAGGCTGGAAAGGCGGCGTGGCACCAGTTGCATGTGCTTGAACAGGCCGCGGCTTTCCTCGCCGGTGGTATCGCCTTTGCGCACCGAGGCCAGCAGGTAATGTTCATGCTGCTGGGAGTTGAGGATGTAGGAATTGATGGCCGAGGTAACGCCGCCGCCGAATGACTCGGTGATGTGCAGGATCTTCATAAAGCGATGTAGGCCTCTGGAAAATTACGTGTCGTAACTGGGAGACCAAACAGCTGAATATGGTCTTGCTGGGCTAGAGCGTAGCCTTTTTCATACAGGATTTGTAAGGGTTTTTGACGCTTTTCGTGGTGGCGAAAATTTCCGTCAAATTACCGACGAATTCGCAGGCGGTCGCCCCACGGAGCCACCGCGGATTCGATCAGCGCATAGGCCCGCTCGAAGGCCTCCGGGCCCTTGCGGTAAGGGTCGGGGATTTCCTGGTCGGACTGCCATTTGCCCAGCAGGAAGGTCTTGCCGCGAGCTTCGGGCGCCAGGCGGATAACGCTCTGGATCTGCGACTGCTCCATGACCAGCACGAGGTTGGCCTCGTGGATCAGTTCGGCGGT
Organism: Pseudomonas sp. Pseusp97; assembly: GCF_047304025.1. Classification (NCBI taxonomy): domain Bacteria; kingdom Pseudomonadati; phylum Pseudomonadota; class Gammaproteobacteria; order Pseudomonadales; family Pseudomonadaceae; genus Pseudomonas; species Pseudomonas sp. Pseusp97. The sequence continues at coordinate 39,605 of NZ_JBGLYK010000001.1, forward strand.
GAGCTGGCGCGCGCGATGCGGGTGAGGGTGATGGCCGTGACGGCGGAGGATGGCAAGGGCGGTGCTGTCGATCGAGTGGCCGACCAGCGCGTTGAGCCCGGCGGAGGCCACCGAGATGTCGCTGCCCTGCAGGGATTCACGCAGCAGGTGTTCGGCGATGGGGCTGCGGCAGATGTTGCCGACGCAGACGATCAGAATCCTGTTGAACACGTGGAGCGTCCCTGACCGCGACCGATGGATCGTCAGAAATCTATCGGTCGCGGTGCGCAGGCGTCAAGCAGCCGGCAGGGGTGCGATTCAGCCCTGGCTGGCGGGCGGTGCGGCGGTGGCAGCGCTTTCTTCCTGGGCTGGCCGCTCCAGGGCGACCTGGCGGATGGACAGCCGGATCTCCGCCGGCAGCACGCGCTTGGCGGCACCTTCGGCCAGTTCGCCGAGCAGTTCGTGGTAGCTCAGCTTGCCATTCTCGTCCTTGCGCAGGACGCCTTCGTCCAGCAGGGTCTGGATGAAGTGGCGGAATAGGCTCTTGTCGAAGAATTCCGGGGCATTGAGGCCGTGCAGGACCGACAGGCGCTGGGCCATCACGGTGCAGAGGTTTTCCAGTTCCTCGGCGGTGAGCTGCTTCTGTCCGGCATTGAGCACCAGCGAGATGGACATGTAGAAGCGCTGCAGGGTCTGCGCGATGGCGCGCGCCAGCAGCGTCAGCAGCACGTACTGGCGTGAGCTGGGCGGCGGACGGATGAAGGTGTCGTTCTCCTGCTTGAGCAGTTCGCTGGCGACCATGGCCTGCAGCCATTGATCGACCACGGCGTCCAGCTCGTCCAGGTTCCAGCGGATGAACAGCTCCGCCTGCAGGTACGGGTACAGCGCGCGGGTGTAGCGCAACAGCTGTTCGCGGCTGATCCGCCCGCTGTTCTGGAAGAAGCTGGCGATCAGCGCCGGCAGGGCGAAGATATGCAGGACGTTGTTGCGGTAGTAGGTCATCAGCACCGCGTTCTGCTCGTCGAGATAGCAGATGCGGCCGAGGGCGTCCTTCTGCTCGCTGAGCAGGTTCATGCTCTTCACGTACTCGATCTGTTGCTGGCCGTCGCCCTCGGGCAGCGTCGCGCTGGGCGAGTAGGGCACCTTGCGCAGCAGGTCGAGGTAGAGGTCGATCACCCGTGCCAGCGCGGTCTCGTCCAGGGCCAGGCGAGTGGTGGACAGGAGCGCCAGGGCCACCAGGTTCACCGGGTTGATCGCCGCGGCGTCGTTGAGGTGACGGGCAACGTCGCGGGCCAGGTGATTGGTGGTTTCCGAAAGCCAGGCCGGACGGAACTCCGGGCCCAGTTCCTGCTGACGCCAGTCCGGCTGCTGCTGGTCGAGGAAGGCGTCGAGGTGGATCGGCTCGCCGAAGTTCACCCAGACCTGGCCGAAGCGCTGTCTCAGCGCGCCGACGACCTTGAAGATGTCGAAGATGGACTCCTTTTTCTTCGCTGCGCCGCGCAGTTCACCCAGGTAGGTGCGGCCTTCGAGCACACGCTCGTAGCCGATGTACACGGGCACGAAGACGATCGGGCGGCGCGAGTCGCGCAGGAAGCTGCGCAGGGTGATCGCCAGCATGCCGGTGCGCGGGTGCAGCATGCGCCCGGTGCGCGAACGGCCACCTTCGACGAAGTACTCGGTGGAGAAGCCGCGGCTGAACAGGGTGTGCAGGTATTCGTTGAACACCGCGGTGTACAGCTGGTTGCCCTTGAAGCTGCGGCGCATGAAGAAAGCGCCGCCACGGCGCAGGATCGAGCCCACCACCGGCATGTTGAGGTTGATCCCGGCGGCAATGTGCGGCGGGGTCAGGCCGTTGCGGAACAGCAGGTAGGACAGCAGCAGGTAGTCGATGTGGCTGCGGTGGCAGGGTACGTAAACGATCTCGTGGCCCTGGGCGACTTCCTGCACGCGCTCGATATGGTTGACCTTCACGCCCTCGTAGAGCTTGTTCCAGAACCAGGTGAGGGTCACTTCGAGGAAGCGGATCACCGGGTAGGAAACGTCAGCCGCGATTTCATTGGCGTAGCGCAGGGCGCCGGCCTCGGCCTTCTCCTGGGAGATCTTCTGGGTCTCGCACTCCTCCTGGATCGCCTGGCGCACCAGGGGCGCGCGCAGCAGGCCCTTGACCAGGGTGCGGCGGTGGGAGAGATCCGGGCCGATCACCGCGGTCTTCTGGTTGCGGAAGTGCACACGCAGGATGCGCTGGACCATGCGCAGGGTGCGCTCGTGGCCCTTGCCCTGCTCCACCAGCTCGCGCAGGTGGATGGGAGCGGAGAACTGTACGCGGGTCTTGCGGCCGAGGATGAGGATGCGCGCCAGCTTGCGCAGGCGGCCGGTCACGGCCCAGTTGTCAGCGAACAGCAGCTTCCAGGCGCTCTTTTCGCTGTCCGGGGATTGGCCCCAGAACACGCTGACCGGGATGATCTGCGCGTCGTCGATGCCGTTCTGGCCGATGGCGCCGAGCATGCGCACCAGCGCCGGCGGCGCGCCGCGCTTGTCCTGGCGGCCGAGCCAGTCGGGTTCGGGCGTCAGGTAGAAGAAGGCCGCAGGCTCGATGGACTCACCCACTGCCACCGGCATCACCGGCCGCGGCAGGCCAGCCTTGCGGCACTCGGTGTCCACCACGGCGAGGTCGCTCACCGAGGGTTGCTGCAGGACGTAGAGGACCGGTTTGCTGCGGTCGATCTTCAGGCTGAAGGCCGACTGGTTGATGGTTTCCGAGCGCACCCAGAGGTACAGCAGGCGGCGCAGGGCACCGAAACCGAAGCGGCGGAACGGGTAACGAGGCATACAGGCCCTATGGCTGGCGTAGGTAAAACGAGCGATTGCTCAGGCCGGCTAGTTTGCCGGATTAGACCTTCGCCAGCAAAGCCGGGAGCGCTTGGTCGGCGAGGGCGGATGCCCCGTGATCAGCGGCTATCCTGCCATTTAGGGGATGACATTCTATGGAGGTTCCGCGATGCGTACGTTCACCTGGGGATGCCTGCTCGCCTTGTCGGTCGTACTGCCCGCCGCGGCGCAGACTGTCGTCCCGCTCAAGGGCCAGAGCAGCCAGCAGATGCAGCAGGACATGAGCGAGTGCAACAGCGTAGCCGCCAATGCGGCGAGCAGCGCTACCAGCAGTTCCGACCCGCATGTCGGCGACCGCTCCCGCCGCCGCCGAGGTGCGCGGGCAGCAGCATGAAGAGCTGTATGACCGGGCGAGTGACGACGCCAAGCAGCAGTACCGGCAGAACCGTGCGGGCGAGGTAGCGGCGGCGGGAGCGGCGGTGGGCGCTTCGCGCCAGCGCCAGGATCGTCGGCAGGACCGTCGCGCGCAGGGGGAGGCGCAGAGCAATGCCAGTGCCAGCGCCTACAGCGGTTGCCTGCAGGGGCGGGGTTATCAGGTCAGTCCCTGAGCGTGAGAGTCCTTTGATGGTGCACGACTGACCGCGCTTGAGGTGCGGTCAGGGAGTGTTTCATGTCCGTTATTCATGGGACGCGATGGATTGGTGGACTGCCAATTCAGCAGACAGATGATTGGGTATATTGCCGCGGCAGAAACTGCAGGGCGCATTCCGACTGCCTCTGAAAGACATTTCCCAATACCGCTGAACACGGATGAACGGGAACGAAACTACCCGCCGCGAAGACGCCAAAGTGCGAAAAGGTCCACGTTCGAAACACTTCCGTTACGCGGGGTAACGAGCACCAAAATGGCTCTGCAGGCCCCGAAAAATGGCACTTTGGCCTGTTTGGTCATAGGGGCGCGGAGGGGATGAAAAAGTGCTTTTCAGCTGTAACTTTTGATTTATATACTCGGGAGCGCTGTCGCCCGTGGGCGTTATTCGAATTACCTTCCTAAGTGCCATTGGGTGCGGGGCGGATGATCAGGAAAGCGTTCAGCTGGCGACTGCCGAAGTCCTCATTCCCGGGGGCCAATCCAAAAAATAATAGGCAAGTTGGAGAGTGTGGTAATGGCTGATCGTGAGGTCGGAACCGTCAAGTGGTTCAATGACGCCAAAGGTTATGGATTCATTCAACGCGATAGCGGTCCGGACGTTTTCGTTCACTACCGTGCCATTCGTGGCGATGGTCACCGCTCCCTGGTCGAAGGCCAGAAAGTGGAGTTCTCGGTGATCCAGGGTCAGAAAGGCCTCCAGGCGGAAGACGTCGCCAAGGTCTGAGCCCCCGAAAGTACAAAGGCCCGTCCAGTGGACGGGCCTTTGTTTTTTCCAGCCTTGCACGTGACCGGCTTCAGCCCGTGCGCCAGGTGATCTCCTCGACGCCCGCAGCGGTCACTTTCAGCCAGCGGTCGGCGTCTTCCTCGCCCTGATCCTCGCTCCAGCTGCCGGGGGCGCAGCGTACTTCCACGTCCAGCGCGGCGCAGGCATCGCGAGCGCAGGCGACATCGTCGTCCCACGGGGTCTGGTCGCTGTCCAGGAACAGGCTGTTCCACTTGCCCACGGCCTTGGGCAGCCAGGTGACGGAAATGCTCCCGGCGCTGCATTTGAAGGTCTCGCCCTGGGCGCGCCATTCGGAGCAGGGGCCAAGGGCCTGTTCCAGCCAGGCGCCGACGGCGGCCTGGTCGGCATCCTTGATGTAGATCTCGATATCCGGTTGGCGCATGGCGTCCTCGTCAGGGTTCTTGGCGTTCCAGCCAATCGTAGCGTACCGCCACCGTCACCTCGAAGGGCTCGGCGAGGATGCGCTCGCGCCGCTCAGGGTTGACGCGCCAGCCGTGCGGCGTCATCGCCAGCAGGTGTTCGCGCGCTTCGCGGGTGTGCAGCGGCAGCTTGAAGCTCAGTTGTTCGGTGTGCGCCAGCTTGAGTTCTTCCGGCAGGTCGGCGAGATGCTTGTCCTCGACGTACTCGCGAACTTCGTCGTACAGGCGCTGGCGCAGCTCCAGCAGGTGATCGCGCGCCGGGCCCAGGCGCAGCACCCCGCCGCCGGGAGTCAGCAGGCGCCCGGCTTCCTTCCAGTCGATCGGGCTGAATACGCTGGCCAGCAGTTGGCAGGAAGCTTCGGCCAGCGGCACCCGGGCCATGCTGGCGACCATCCAGGTCAATTGCGGGGCACGCTTGCAGGCGCGTTTGACGGCCTCGCGGGAGATGTCCAGGGCATAGCCGTCGGCCTGCGGCAGCGCTTCGCCCAGCTGTGCGGTGTAGTAGCCCTCACCGCAACCGATATCCAGCCAGCGCCCCGGAGCGCGCTCGGCGGCCAGTTCGGCCAGGCGCCGGGCCAGCGGCGCATAGTGGCCGGCGCCGAGGAAGTGCCGGCGCGCCTCGACCATGGCGGCGTTGTCGCCCGGATCGAGGCTCTTCTTGTGCTGCACCGGCAACAGGTTCAGGTAACCCTGGCGGGCGCGGTCGAAGCGGTGGCCGGCGGAGCAGGCGACACCGTTGTCGACATCGGTCAGCGCCTCGCGGCACAGCGGACAGATCAGCATCACTTCTTCACCGGGGTCGGTGCCAGCGGCTGCGGCAGGTCGTTGCGCAGCACGGTCGGCAGCGAACGGCGACGCTGGGCAATCTGGTACACGCGCAGGGAGTAGCGTCGTTCGGCAGCCGGGGCAGGCGGCGGAGTATCGGGCTGTACGGCGCCCAGGCAGAAGCCTTTGTTCGGTCCAGTCATGCCAGCAGTCGCACCAGGGTCTGGTAATAGATTTCGGTCAGTACATCGAGGTCGCTGGCCAGCACGCGTTCGTCCACCTGGTGGATGGTGGCGTTCACCGGACCGAGCTCGACCACCTGGGTGCCCATGGTGGCGATGAAGCGGCCATCGGAGGTGCCGCCGGAGGTCGACGGGGTGGTCTCGCGGCCAGTGACGGCGCGGATCGCTGCGGCCACGCCATCGAGCAGCTCACCCGGCTGGGTGAGGAAGGGCAGGCCGGACAGCGCCCAGTCGATGTGCCAGTCCAGGCCGTGCTTGTCGAGGATGGCCGCGACGCGCTGCTGCAGCCCTTCCACGGTGGATTCGGTGGAGAAGCGGAAGTTGAAGATCACCTTCAGCTCGCCGGGGATGACGTTGGTCGCGCCGGTGCCGCCATTGATGTTGGAGATCTGGAAGCTGGTCGGCGGGAAGAAGTCGTTGCCGTTGTCCCAGTGCTCGGCAGCGAGTTCCGCCAGGGCCGGGGCAGCCAGGTGGATCGGGTTCTTCGCCAGGTGCGGGTAGGCCACGTGGCCCTGCTTGCCGCGCACGCTGAGGGTGGCGCCGAGGGAGCCGCGACGGCCGTTCTTGACGATGTCACCCACCAGGGTGGTGCTCGACGGCTCGCCGACTATGCACCAGTCCAGGCGTTCGTTGCGGGCCTTCAGGCGCTCGACCACGGCCTTGGTGCCGTGATGGGCCGGGCCTTCCTCGTCGCTGGTGATCAGGTAGGCGATGCTGCCGCGGTGGTCCGGGTGGTCGGCGACGAAGCGCTCGGTGGCGATGATCATCGACGCCAGGCTGCCTTTCATGTCCGCCGCGCCGCGGCCGCAGAGCATGCCGTCGGCATCGATCAGGGCGTCGAACGGCTGGTGCTGCCAGGCCTGCTCGGGGCCGGTGGGGACCACGTCGGTATGGCCGGCGAAGCACAGCACCGGGCCGTTGGCGCCGTCGCGGCCCTGGCGCAGGGCCCAGAAGTTATCCACCTCCTCGATGCGCATGGGCTCCAGGGCGAAGCCGCAGGCGCCCAGGCGCTGCATCATCAGCTGCTGGCAGTCGGCATCGACCGGTGTGACGGAGGGACGGCGGATCAGCTCGCAGGCGAGGGCCAGTGTCGGCGAGAGGGACATTGAGGGCATCCTGGGGGTGGAACGGAAAAAGGCGCCCATCTTAAAGCAAAAACGCCGGCGAATGGCCGGCGTTGCTGCGAGGAGATGGACGGTGACTGCGTTTGTAGGAGCGAGGGGGACGCCATCGTTATTGCTCGCGAACCCGCCTGATGCAAGGGCATCAGACAAAAACGTTCGCGAGCAAGCTCGCTCCTACAGGTGTCAGCTGGCTGGCGCGGCGTCCGCTACCGGAGCCTCCTGAGCCTTGGGCGCCGCGGACAGCAGCGCCATCACCAGTGCGGCGAGGTAGGGCAGCGACTGCACCAGCAGCATGGCGACCCAGAACATCATGTCGCGGCTCGGCACGCCCTGCACCAGCACGATGCCCAGCGCCGCGCCCCACAGCAGCAGCATGATGAACACTTCCTCGCGCGCCTCGGCCAGCGCCACCAGCAGGCCGTGGTTGGAGGCCATCTTCGGCGTGCGGAAGAACGGGATGGTCTTGGTGAACGTCCCGTAGAGCACCGCCTTGGCGATGGTGTGCGACAGCGCAAGGCCGGCCACCGCCGCCTGGAACGAGCGCACGAGGTTCACGCCCACCGCGCGGCGGTAGAGGAACATGATCTTGCCGAACTTGAAGAAGAACAGCGCCAGCGGCGGGATGGCGAAGATCAGCAGCGGCGGGTCGACCCGCTTGGGCACGATGATCATCGCCGAGGACCAGAGCAGCGCGCCGACGGTGAAGAAGATGTTCATGCCGTCGGCGATCCACGGCAGCCAGCCGGCGATGAAGTGGTAGCGCTGGCCGAGGGTCAGCTTGCTGTCCTTGCCCTGGAACAGCGCGCGGGCGTGCCCCTTCATGATCTGGATGGCGCCGTAGGCCCAGCGGAAGCGCTGCTTCTTGTAGTCGATGAAGGTGTCGGGCATCACGCCCCTGCCGAAGCTCTGGTGCGAGTAAGCGGCCGAGTAGCCCTTCTCGAATACCCGCAGGCCCAGCTCGGCGTCCTCGCAGATGGTCCAGTCGGCCCATTTCAGCTCGTCCATCACGGTGCGGCGGATCATGGTCATGGTGCCGTGCTGGATGATCGCGTCGCGGTCGTTGCGGGTGACCATGCCGATGTGGAAGAAACCCTTGTACTCGGCGTAGCAGAGCTTCTTGAAGAGGTTTTCCTCGCCGTCGTGGTAGTCCTGCGGGGACTGCACCACGGCGATCTTCGGGTCGCTGAAATGCGGCACCATCTGCTTGAGCCAGTTCGGTTCGACGCAGTAGTCGGCGTCGATCACCGCCACGACTTCGACGTCCGGCGCGGTGTGCGGCAGGATGTAGTTCAGCGCGCCGCCCTTGAAGCCGGCCAGCGGGGCGACGTGGAAGAAGCGGAAGCGCGGGCCGAGGATTTCGCAGTAGTCGCGCACCGGTTCCCAGACCGCCGGGTCCTTGGTGTTGTTGTCGATGATCAGGACTTCGAAATCCGGGTAGTCGAGCCGGGACAGTGCGTCCAGGGTCTTCTTCATCATCTCCGGCGGCTCGTTGTAGCAGGGCACGTGCACCGAGACCTTGGGCCGGTAGCCGGTATCGCTGAGCACCGGGTCGAACGGCCGGCGGCGCTTGCGCACCCAGACCGTCTCGGCCAGTTCATGGGCCTCGGTGAGCAGCACGATGAACACGCCCAGCGCGCCGATGCCCAGCAGGCCGCCGACGGTCATGCTGAACCAGGTGCTGTACTGCTGGCTGTAGTCGTAGGCGATCCACACCAGCACCGAGCCGCCGGCGAAGGCGACCACGGTGAGGAAGGTGCGTCCGCGCTGGCGCAGGGCGCTGCCGTCGATCATCAGCAGGGTCAGGGCGAGCAGCGCCATCACCACCGAGGCGACCGCCAGGGCGCGCCATTGCGGGATGTTCACCACCGGCCCGTCGAAGTTGAACTTGGGTTGGCGCTGGGCGTTGTAGACGCCCCAGTACGCGCCTACCGAGCCTTCGTCACCGACTTTCCACGGCTGGTCGAAGGCCTCGACGACAAAGTAGTTGTAGCCCTTCTTGTTCAGCGCGTTGGTCAGCGTGCGCAGGTAGATGGCCTGGTCTGCCTGGGTGGCGTCTGCGCCGCCGCGCATACGGCCGTTGCTCGGCCAGCCGACCTCGGCCAGCAGCAGAGGCTTGCGCGGGAACTTGGCGCGCAGTTCCTTGGCACGCTCGAGGACGAACGGGATGGCGTCGTTCATCGCGGTGTATTCCCAGTAGGGGAGTACGTGGGCGGCGATCAGGTCGACGTGCTTGGCCATCTCCGGGTACTTCTCGTAGATATGCCACTGCTCGGCGGTGGTCACCGGCACCTTCACCGCCTTGCGCACGCGGTCCAGGTAGGCCGTCAGCTGCTCGACCGTGACCTCGCGGCGGAACAGCGCCTCGTTGCCGACTATCACCCGCACCACGCTGCGCGAGTTGTTGGCGATCTCGATGCCGCGCTCGATCTCGGCTTCGTTCTCCGCCTCGTCCGGGCCGATCCAGATGCCCAGGCTGACGCGCATGCCCAGCTCCTCGGCCAGGCGCGGGATATCGGCCAGCGAACCCTTCACCGAGTAGGTGCGGATGTTGTCGGTGCTCTTGGAGACCAGTTCCAGGTCCGAGCGGATCTCGTCGTCGCTGGGGAACTGGTTCTTCTGCGGATTCTGGTTCAGGCGAAACGGCGAGAAGGAGAATCCGGAAATGCTTTCCGGCCAGTCGGGAACGCTGACGGGACGGTTATAGAGGGCCCAGAAGCCGGTGAAGAGTGCCGCGAGGGCAACGAACACCACCAGGTTGAGGCCGAACTTGCGTGCAGGCATGGTGCGATCGGGTTCCAAAGGGTGGAACGGGGAGGGGCCAGGACAGTCTCCGGGCGGGAGAGTCTTCGGTCGGGGCGCATCCTACCCCGCACTCCGGGGGCTGTACAGGTTGCCGGCGCCGTCCGCCGCGTGGGCGTTCGTGGGCAATTTCCGACAGTTTAGAATGTGTGGCAGGCGCGTGACTGAGACTGCGGCAATCGGGCTTTGTTGCAGGCGTGCCCAGGCTGATTGCTGTAGGGGCGCGGTCGTTACCGGAGCCCGGTCGTTATAGAATGCCGGCCGTTTCGAAATGAGGTGTGGGCGATGCAACTGGATGAACAGCGTTTCGGCGGAATCGCGCGGCTTTATGGCCGTGAGGGCCTGGAGCGGCTGGCGGCCAGCCATGTGGCGGTGGTCGGGATCGGCGGCGTGGGTTCCTGGGCGGCCGAGGCCCTGGCGCGCAGCGGCGTGGGCGAGATTTCGCTGTTCGACCTCGACGACGTCTGCATCACCAACACCAATCGCCAGGTACACGCTATCCAGGGCGCCGTGGGCAAGTCCAAGGTCGAGGTCATGGCCGAGCGCCTGAAGGCGATCAACCCGGGCATCGTCGTACACGCCGTAGCCGATTTCGTCACCCGCGAAACCATGGCGGACTACATCACCCCCGAGCTGGACTGCGTGATCGACTGCATCGACAGCGTCGCCGCCAAGGCCGCGCTGATCGCCTGGTGCAAGCGCCGCAAGCTGCAGATCATCACCACCGGCGGCGCCGGCGGGCAGGTGGACCCGACGCAGATCCAGGTTGCCGACCTGAACAAGACCTTCAACGACCCGCTGGCCGCCAAGGTTCGCTCGACGCTGCGCCGTGACTACAACTTCTCGCGCACGCCGGGCCGGCATTACAGCGTGCAGTGCGTGTTTTCCACCGAACAGCTGCGCTATCCCAAGCCGGACGGCACCGTGTGCCAGTCCAAGAGCTTCGTCGGGGAAGGCGTGAAGCTGGACTGCGCTGGCGGTTTCGGCGCGGTGATGATGGTCACCGCGACTTTCGGCATGGTCGCCGCGGCGCGGGCTGTGGACAAGATCGTCGCCGGCGCGCGGCGCCCCTCGGAGCGCGCGGCGGGCTGAGCGCTTTTGTAGGAGCGAGCTTGCTCGCGAACGGATTTTCCGGTGACGCCGGCGTCAGGCGGTTCGCGAGCAAGCTCGCTCCTACGAAAAAGCAGTCCTTAGGCGCTGATCAGTTCCTGCATCCGCTTGAGCACCGCATTCAACCCGTTGCTGCGCGACGGCGACAGTTGCCGGCCCAGCCCCAGTTGCTCGAACCAGTCGGGCAAATCGATGATGGCCAGTTCATCAGCCGACAAACCTTCCACCCGCACCAGCAGCAACGCCAGCAGCCCGCGCAGCAGGCGCGCATCACTGTAGGCGCGGAAGTGCCAGCGCTGATCACGGCGATCCGCCACCAGCCAGACGTTGCTCTCGCAGCCCTGCACGCGCTGCTCGTCACTCAGTTCGGCTTCGCTCAGCGGCTCCAGGCGCTCGCCCCACTGCATCAGCAGGCGGGCGCGTTGTTCCCAGCCGTGCAGGGCGGTGAAGGCCTGCAGCGCCTCGGCGGCAGCGGTGGGCAGGCTCATCGCAGCAGCTCCAGGGCACCGTCCAGCGCGTGGAAGAAGCGCTCGATATCCGCGCCGTCGCTGTACAGGCCGAGCGATACGCGCAAGGCGCCCGCGACATCCAGGGTTTTCATCAGCGGCATGGCGCAGTGGTGCCCGGCACGCACGGCGATGCCCTGCTCGGTGAGCAGGTGGCCAAGGTCGGAGACGTGCACGCCCTCGACCACGAAGCTGGCCAACGCCACTTCCGGCTCGCCCAGCACGCGCACGCCGTCACGGGCGCGCAGGCCGGCCAGCAGGCGGGCGTGGAGGAAGTTCTCGTGGGCGATGACTTCGGCGCTGTCCTGGGCGGCCAGCCATTCCAGGGTCGCACCCAGGGCGATCACCGGGCCGATGGGCGGGGTGCCGGCCTCGAAGCCCATGGGCGCGTTGTGGAACTGCGCGTCGAAGTAGTCCGCCACGCGCACCATCTCGCCGCCGAACTGCCAGTGCGCCAGGCGCTCCAGCGCTTCCGGGCGGCCCCAGAGCAGGCCGAGGCCTTCCGGGCCGTAGAGCTTGTGGCTGGAGCAGACGTAGAAGTCGCAGCCCAGCGCCGACAGGTTGTGCCGGCCGTGGACCACGCCCTGAGCGCCGTCGACCACGCTCAGTGCGCCATGCTGGCGGGCCAACTGCAGCAGCTCGGGCAGCGGCTGCCAGGTGCCGAGCACGTTGGACAGCTGGCTGACGGCGAGCAGGCGGGTGCGCGGGCCGATCAGGCCGGCAGCCCGGTTCAGGTCGATTCGGCCGGCGGTGTCCAGCGGCAGTACGACCAGCTTCAGGCCGCGACGCTTGGCCAATTGCTGCCAGGGCAGCAGATTGGCGTGGTGTTCCAGCGCGCTGACGACGATCTCGTCGCCCGCCTGGAACAGGCCTTCCAGCCCGTAGGCCAGCAGGTTCAGCGCCTCGGTGGCGCCGCGGGTGAAGACGATCTGCGCCGGGCTGCCGCCATTGAGCCAATTGGCGGCCAGGGTGCGGGTCGCCTCGAAGGCACGGGTGGCGCGCTCGCCGGGCAGGTGCTGGGCGCGGTGCACATTGGCGGCGCCGCTGGCGTAGTAGCCGGCGAGTGCGTCGATCATGGCGCGCGGCTTCTGCGCGGTGGCGGCGCTGTCGAGGTAGGTCTGGCCTTCGGCCTCGAAGGCGGCGAGGGCCGGGAAGTCGGAGCGCCAGGGCGATAATGCAGTCATAAGCTACAAGCCTCGAGCCGCAAGCCAAAGATGCGTTGCTTGCAGCTTAAGGCTTGCAGCTTGGAGCTTCCCGTTTTAGTTGTGCGCGTGCAGCGCCTCGTTCAGCTCGATGGCAGTCTTGTTGGTCTTGCACTCGACCGCGCCGGTCTGGGAGTTGCGACGGAACAGCAGGTCGGCCTGGCCGGCCAGGTCGCGGCCCTTGACCACTTTCACCAGGTTGTTCTGGTCGTCCAGCACGGCGATCTTGGTGCCGGCGGTGACGTACAGGCCAGCCTCGACGATGTTGCGGTCGCCCAGCGGAATGCCGATGCCGGCGTTGGCGCCGATCAGGCAGCCTTCGCCGACGCTGATGACGATATTGCCGCCGCCGGACAGGGTGCCCATGGTGGAGCAGCCGCCGCCCAGGTCGGAACCCTTGCCGACGAACACGCCAGCGGAGACGCGGCCTTCGATCATGCCCGGGCCTTCGGTGCCGCCGTTGAAGTTGACGAAGCCTTCGTGCATCACGGTGGTGCCTTCACCAACGTAGGCACCCAGGCGCACGCGGGCGGTGTCGGCGATGCGCACGCCGGCCGGGACCACGTAGTCGGTCATCTTCGGGAATTTGTCGACGGAGAAGACTTCCAGCAGCTTGCCCTTCAGGCGTGCTTCCAGTTGCAGCTCGGCCAGCTCTGCCAGGTCGACGGCGCCCTGGTTGGTCCAGGCGACGTTCGGCAGCAGCGGGAAGATACCGGTCAGGTTCAGGCCGTGCGGCTTGACCAGGCGGTGGGACAGCAGGTGCAGCTTCAGGTACGCCTCCGGGGTGGAGCTGGGGGCGGCGTCTTCGGCGAGCAGGGTGGCGACCAGCGGCTTCTGGCTCTCGGCCAGGCGGTTCAGCAGGGCGGCCTGGGCGGCGTCGACGGTCTCGACGGCGTCGGCCAGCTGGTAGGCCTGGTGGGCGGTGAAGGCGATCGCCTGGTTGCCGCCTTCGTAGTTCAGCAGCGGGGAGATGGCGGCGACCAGCTCGGCGCTGGGGTTCAGCAGCGGCTGTGCGTAGAAGACTTCCAGCCAGTTGCCCTGGCGATTCTGGGTACCGACACCGAAAGCGATGCTGAACAGGGATTTCGACATGTGGGGATTCCTTGAAAGAGATTCTCGAATAACGGATTCGGTCAGGCCGGACGGCGGCTGAGCAGCAGGCCCAGCCCGGCGCTGCCCAGCAGCGCGGCACAACCACGGTTGAACAGGCGCCGGGCGCATTCGCCGGCGAGCAGCTTGCCGAGGCGGACCCCGGCGAGCCCGTAAAGGGCGATGGCCAGCCATTCCAGCAGCAGGAAGGCTGCACCGAGCTGGGCGAACTGGGCGCCCACGGCCTGACGCGGATCGACGAACTGCGGCAGGAAAGCGGTGAAGATGAGGATCGCCTTGGGATTGCCGGCGGCCACCCAGAACTCCTGACGAACCAGGCGCCACAGGCTGACGGCGGCATCCGGGGTTCCATCCGCGGAAAGGTTCGCAGTCGGGGCGCGCCACAGCTGCACGGCGAGCCACAGCAGGTAACCGGCGCCCACCAGCTTGATCGCCAGGAACAGCCAGGCCGACGCCTGCAACACCAGCGCCAGGCCGGAAGCGGCCAGGGCCAGCATGCCGGCGAAGGCGACCAGCCGTCCGCCGCCCGCGAGGGTGGCGCGCAGCAGGCCGAAGCGTGCGGCGTTGTTCAGCGACAGCAGGTTGTTCGGTCCCGGCGCCATGTTCAGGGCGAAGCAGGCGGGGAGGAACAGGGCCCAGGCGATGCTCATCGTCGTGATGCTCAGGCCAGCGCGGCGGCGTAGGCGTCGGGCTTGAAGCCGACCAGGGTGCGGTCACCCAGGTCCAGCACCGGACGCTTGATCATCGACGGCTGCGCGACCATCAGTTCGATGGCCTTGTCCTGGTCGAGGTCGGCCTTCTGCGCGTCGTCCAGCTTGCGGAAGGTGGTGCCGGCGCGGTTCAGGACGGTTTCCCAGCCATGCTCGTTGCACCACTGGCGCAGGTGTTCGCGGTCGATGCCGCTACTCTTGTAGTCGTGGAAGGCATAGTCGACGCCATGCTCTTCCAGCCACACGCGGGCTTTTTTCATGGTGTCGCAGGCCTTGATTCCATAAAGCGTCCGCTCACTCACGGGGCGCTACTCCTTTTCGATGCTTTTTTCAGGCGCGGGATTATGCCATTTCCCAGCGCCTTGCGGGACGCCGCCGGGAGGTCGGTCGTTCGTAACAGTTTTTTGCCCAATTCGAGGCTGATCCGCCGCGCATCGGGTGCTTCAATGGAGAGCTGTGCTGGGAGTTCGTCGATGCAGACCGTTTACACCGTTTTGATCCTGCTGCTGGTCGTGGGGGGAACCCGGCTCGCGGCGCAGTTGATCCCGCTGCCGTTGCCGCTGATCCAGATCGCCGCTGGCGCCGCGCTGGCCTGGCCGAGCCTGGGCCTGCACGTGGCGCTGGACCCCGAGCTGTTCATGTTCCTGTTCATCCCGCCGCTGCTGTTCGCCGATGGCTGGCGCATGCCCAAGGGCGAGTTCTGGAAGATGCGCTGGCCGATCCTCACCCTGGCCTTCGCCCTGGTGCTGTTCACCGTGGTCGGCGGCGGCGTGTTCATTCATCTGCTGATCCCCGAGATTCCTTGGGCCGCAGCGTTTGCGCTGGCGGCGGTGCTGTCGCCCACCGATGCGCTGGCGGTCTCGGCCATCGCCCAGAACCGCTTGCCCAAGCGCCTGATGCACGTGCTGCAGGGTGAGGCACTGATGAACGACGCATCGGGCCTCGTAGCCTTCAAGTTCGCCGTCGCCGCCGCCCTGACCGGCACCTTCTCGCTGATGGATGCCAGCCTGAACTTCCTGCTCGTGGCGGTCGGTGGCCTGGCCAGTGGCGTCTTTCTCAGCTGGCTGCTGGGGCGCATCCGCGCCTGGATGATCCGCCGCGGCTGGGACGACCCGGCGACCCACGTGGTGCTGATGCTGCTGTTGCCCTTCGCCTGCTACATGATCGCCGAGGAGCTGGGCGTCTCCGGCATCCTCGCGGCGGTGGCGGCCGGCATGATGCAGAGCTGGGTCGACCTGCTGCCCCGGCAGACCAACACCCGCCTGCTCAACCGCAGCGTCTGGTCGATGCTGGAGTTCGCCTTCAACGGCGTGGTGTTCCTCCTGCTGGGGCTGCAGCTGCCGGACATTCTCAAGTCCGTCGCCCATCATGCCGACGATGTGATGTGGCGCTCGTCGCTGCTGCTGTTCTACGTGCTGGCGGTTTTCGCGGTACTGCTCCTGCTGCGTTTCGGCTGGGTCTGGTGCTACTGGAAGGTTTCCGTGCGCTTCGAGCAGTGGTGGGGCATCGAACTGGGCGGCAAGCCAGGGGAGCCGGTGCTGCGGCTGTCGGCGATCTCCGCGCTGAGCGGGGTGCGCGGCGCGGTGACGCTGGCCGGTGTGCTCTCGGTTCCCTTGCTGCTGATGGATGGCTCGGCCTTCCCGCAGCGCGACCTGATTATCTTCATCGCCGCCGGGGTCATTCTGGTGTCGCTGATCGCAGCCACCATCGGCCTGCCGATCCTCCTGCGCGGCTTGCCGGCGGCCAGCAACGACCAGCGCGAACTGGAGGTGCAGGCGGTCTGGCGCAAGACCGCGGCGGCGGCCATTCACCTGCTCGAGAGCGAGGAGGTGCCGGCCAGTGAGGGCGGCGATGCCGACGAGACGGCGCGGCTGGCGGAGATGAAGGCCAGGCTGATGGCCGAGTACCGCCACGAACTGGACCCGGCGCCGGACAGCAAGGAAGCCCGCGAGCGTGCCCGCGCCCTGGAGCTGGCTGACCAGGCGCTGCGCATCAAGGCCCTGCGTGCGCAGCGGCTGGAGCTGTACCGGATGCGTCGCGAGCACGAGATCGACGACGAGACCATGCGCGAGGTGCTGGGCGAGCTGGATAACCAGGAGGCCTGGGTGACCAGCAAGGCGGGGAGGTGGGTGTAGTTCGCTTTTCGTAGGAGCGAGCTTGCTCGCGAACAGGGCTCTCCGGCGGGTCGCGGAGTGATGCGGGTTCGCGAGCAAGCTCGCTCCTACAGGGCTGCGTCAGGCGGTAGGGCGCGTAATCTGGAACGCTGGCGCGTTATGCGCCCTATCGGTGGAGCCTCAGAGACTCTGCACGTAGCGCTTGATGCGCTCGGCCGCTTCCACGCACTCCGCCAGCGGAGCCACCAGCGCCATGCGCACGCGGTTGGCGCCGGGGTTCTCGCCGTGCACTTCGCGGGACAGGTAGGAGCCCGGCACCACGGTGACGTGCTGCGTATCGAACAGGCCGCGGCAGAACTCGGTGTCGGCCACCGGGGTCTTTGCCCACAGGTAGAAACTGCCGTCCGGACGCTGCACGTCGAGCACGCCGCCGAGGATGTCCAGCACGGCGTCGAACTTCTTGCGGTAAAGGTCGCGGTTGGCGCGCACGTGGTCTTCGTCCTTCCAGGCCGCCACGCTGGCCAGCTGGGTCTGCACCGGCATGGCGCAGCCGTGGTAGGTGCGGTACAGGAGGAATTTCTTCAGCACTTGGGCGTCGCCGGCGACGAAGCCCGAGCGCAGCCCCGGCA
Source organism: Pseudomonas sp. Pseusp97 (assembly GCF_047304025.1). Classification (NCBI taxonomy): domain Bacteria; kingdom Pseudomonadati; phylum Pseudomonadota; class Gammaproteobacteria; order Pseudomonadales; family Pseudomonadaceae; genus Pseudomonas; species Pseudomonas sp. Pseusp97. Next base: position 56,579 of record NZ_JBGLYK010000001.1, read on the forward strand.
GGTTGGAGCGCTTGGACAGGCTGTGGAACACCACGCAGCGCTTGAAGTCCGAACGGCCCAGTTCGGCGCAGGCGGTCAGCAGGCCGGCCGGCGGGTTCTGTTCATCGAAGTACAGCTCGCTGTAGCACTCGTCGGCGGCGATCACGAAGTCGTGCTCGTCGGCCAGGGCAATCAGCTTCTTCAGGGTTTCCAGCGGAACCAGGGCGCCGGTGGGGTTGCCCGGGGAGCAGAGGAAGAGGATCTGGCAGCGCGCCCAGATCTGGGCCGGCACGGCATCGAAATCGGGGTTGAAGCCGTTGCTTTCCAGGCACGGCAGGTAGTGCGGCTCGGCGCCGGCCAGCAGGGCTGCGCCTTCGTAGATCTGGTAGAACGGGTTCGGGCTGATCACCAGGCCCTGGGCGTTGCGGTCCACCACGGTCTGGGTGAAGGCGAACAGCGCTTCACGGGTGCCGTTCACCGGCAGCACATGCCGCGCGGCATCCAGCCAGCCGGCCGGCACCTTGAAGCGGCGCTCGCACCAGGCAGCGATGGCTTCGCGCAGGGCGGGGATGCCCAGGGTAGTCGGGTATACGGCCAGTTGGTCGAGGTTGTCGGCCAGGGCCTTGGCGACGAAATCCGGCGAGCGGTGCTTGGGCTCGCCGATGGACAGCGCGATGGGCTTGAGGTCCGCCGGCGGCTGGGCGCCGGCCAGCAGGGCGCGGAGCTTCTCGAAGGGGTAAGGCTGGAGCGAGTCGAGGGCAGGGTTCATGGCAAGGCTCTTTCTTTCTGAATGCTGACTAGATACTGATGCGCACCGGCATGCTCGGTTGGCCGCCATCGGACAGGATGTCCACCAGGGCGGTCTGGATGCGTTTGCACAGCTCCGGGTCCGACAGCGGCTGGTTGTGCCCATCGGTGACGAAGAACACGTCCTCGACGCGCTCGCCCAGGGTGGCGATCTTGGCGTTCTGCACCGACAGGTCGAAGTCCAGGAACAGCCCGCCGATGCGTGCCAGCAGGCCTGGGCGGTCCGGTGCGATGACTTCCAGCACGCTGACCTGGCGGGCCGCGTCGGTGGAAATGGTCACCTGCGGGTTGAAGGCAAAGTGCTTGAGCTGGCGCGGGACGCGGCGCTGGATGATGGTCGGGTACTCGTCCGGGTCCTTCAGGGCGTTGACCAGACCTTGGCGAATTTCCTCGACCCGGCTGGGATTGTTGCCGATCGAGCCGCCATCGGCGTCGAGCACTATGTAGGTGTCGAGGGTGAACAGGCTGGTGGAAGTGATGATCCGCGCGTCCTGGATGTTCAGGTTGAGCTGGTCCATCGCCGCCACGGTCACGGCAAAGAAATCGTGCTGGTCGCCGGCATAGATGAAGATCTGCGTACCGCCCTCGAATTCGCGCTGGGCGGTTTCTTTGATCAGCACCAGCGGAGTGCCGTCGTCCGGGTGCTGGAGGATGGCTTCGGTATGCCAGGCCACGTCGGCGGCGCTGTGGCGCAGGAAATAGTCGTCGCCCAGCTGGCTCCAGAGCTGCTCGGCGTCGTCCTGGTCGATGCCGCCGCGGACCAGGATGTCGATGGCCGCGCTCTGTGTCTGGCGAATCTGCTCCTCGCGGTCGACCGGGTTCTCCAGGCCGCGGCGCAGTGCGCGCTTGGTCTCGGTGTAGAGCTGGCGCAGCAGGCTGGCGCGCCAGGAGTTCCACAGCGTCGGGTTGGTGGCGTTGATGTCGGCCACGGTGAGCACGTAGAGGTAATCCAGGTACGTCTGGTTGCCCATCAGCTGGGCGAAGTCATAGATCACCTGCGGGTCGGAGAGGTCCTTGCGCTGGGCCGTGGTCGACATGATCAGGTGGTTCTGCACCAGCCAGGACACCAGGTTGGTGTCCCACGGCGGTAGCTGGTGGCGCTGGCAGAAGTGTTCGGCGTCCACCGCGCCCAGTTCCGAGTGGTCGCCACCGCGGCCCTTGGCGATGTCGTGGTAGAGCCCGGCGATGTAGATCAGCTCGGGCTTGGGCAGGCGCTCCATGATCTTGCTGGCCAGCGGGTACTTCTCCGCCATGTCCGGGCGGCGCAGCTTGCGCAGGTGCTTGATCAGGTTGAGCGTGTGCGCGTCCACCGTATAGATGTGGAACAGGTCGTGCTGCATCTGCCCGACGATCAGGCCGAACTCCGGCAGGTAGCGGCCGAGGATGCCGTAGCGGTTCATCCGCCGCAGGTTGCGGTGGATGCCTTCGCGGCACTTGAACAGCTCGATGAACAGGCTGGTGTTGCGGATATCGTGGCGGAAGTCGTCGTCGATCAGGTGCCGGCTGTCGCGCAGCAGGCGGATGGTATCGGCCCGCACGCCCTTGATCTCCGGATGCTGGGCCAGCAGCACGAAGATCTCCAGCAGGGCGAAGGGGGTGCGCTTGAAGACGTTGGCGTGGGTGACTTCCAGGTAGCCGTCGCGCAGCTGGAAGCGGCTGTTGAGCGGCTGGAGCTGGCCGTTCTCGCCGGCGCGCAGTATCACTTCCTCGAAGTGCTGCATGATCAGGTCGTTCAGCTCGGAGACGGCCATGACCACGCGGTAGTACTTCTGCATGAAGCGCTCGACGGCCAGTTTGGCATCGTTGCCTTCGTAGCCGAGCATGCCGGCGATGCGTCTCTGGTGATCGAACAGCAGGCGGTCCTCGGCACGCCCGGCGAGCATGTGCAGGGCGTAGCGGACCTTCCAGAGGAACTCCTGGCTGGAGGCCAGCACCGAGCATTCGCTTTCCACCAGGAAGCCTTCGCGCACCAGGGCGTGCAGGTTGAGACTGCCGAAGTGACGGCGGGCGACCCAGAGCAGCGTCTGGATGTCGCGCAGGCCGCCGGGCGAGCCCTTCACGTTGGGCTCGAGGTTGTATTCGGTGTCGTTGTATTTGGTGTGGCGGTGGATCTGCTCCTTGCGCTTGGCCAGGTAGAACTGGCTGCTGGGCCACATCTGCTGGGTGCTGGTGGCTTCGAGCATGCGCCGGCGCAGGCTGTCCGGGCCGGAGATGGTCCGGCACTCCATCAGGTTGGTGACCACGGTGAGGTCGGCGCGCGCTTCCTCGGCGCATTCGGCCACCGAGCGCACGCTCTGGCCGACTTCCAGGCCGATGTCCCAGAGCAGGGTGAGGAAGCCCTCGATGGGGGCGCGGAAGCTTTCCTGGTCCTCGCTATCGAGCAGGATCAGCAGGTCGATGTCCGAGTGCGGGTGCAGTTCGCCGCGCCCGTAGCCGCCTACGGCGACCAGCGCGATATCGGCATCGTCGCCCCAGTCGAAGCGGTTCCAGGCCTGCTGCAGGATCTGGTCGACGAACCAGGCGCGGTCCTCGATCAGCCGACGGATGTCGCGTCCGCCGTTGAAGCGGGCGTCGAGCACGTCGTTGGCCTGACGAATGGCCTTCTTGAAGGCGGCGATGGGGCTGGATTTGAGGGCCAGTTCCGCCTGGAACTGCCCGCGGTCGAACAACTCGGGATCCACCTGCGGCATGGCGGCCTTCCTGATCAAGGGCTTAGGGGAGGGCAGGGGCAAGAGGGCAGCCGGGCCGTGCGCTTGGCGCAAGGCCCGGTGGCTGTGCCGGGCCGGGATTTGTATGTTCTACCCAGCCGTCGGCGAGATTGCAAACCGCGACTCAGGCAGCCGGAGTGCGCGGGAAGCTTTCGTCGTTGCGCAGGGTCAGGATCTCGTAGCCGTCGGCGGTGACCAGCACGGTGTGCTCCCACTGCGCGGACAGCTTGCGGTCCTTGGTGATGGCGGTCCAGCCGTCACCCAGCAGGCGGGTTTCCGGGCGGCCCTGGTTGATCATCGGCTCGATGGTGAAGATCATGCCTTCCTTGAGTTCCAGGCCGGTGCCGGCGCGACCGTAGTGCAGCACCTGCGGCTCCTCGTGGAACACCTTGCCGATGCCATGGCCGCAGTATTCGCGCACCACGGAGAAGCCATTCTTCTCGGCGTACTTCTGGATCACCTCGCCGATGTCGCCCAGGCGCGCGCCCGGCTTGACCACGGCAATGCCCTTGTACATGCATTCCTGGGTGATCTGGCACAGTCGGTCAGCCCATTCCGGGGTCTTGCCGACCGAGAACATCTTGCTGGTGTCGCCGTGGTAGCCGTCCTTGATCACGGTGATATCGATGTTGACGATATCGCCTTCCTTGAGCGGCTTCTCGTTGGGAATGCCGTGGCACACCACGTGGTTGATCGAGGTGCAGATGGACTTGGGGAAGCCCTTGTAGTTCAGCGGCGCGGGAATGGCCTTCTGCACGTTGACGATGTAGTCGTGGCAGATGCGGTCCAGTTCGTCGGTGGTGACGCCGGGCTTGACGTGTTCGCCGATCATTTCCAGCACTTCGGCGGCCAGACGGCCGGCGACGCGCATTTTCTCGATGTCTTCGGGCGTCTTGATGGTGACGGTCATGCGACTTCTCTTCAGGCGCTGCGTGCGCGCGGGTAAATGAGAGGAATACGCAAGTCTATCAGACTTGGCGCTCTTCTATTAAGGGCGCAGAGGCGCAGCGAGGCGCTGGACGGGGTGCCGGGCGTCCTTTCGGGTTTTGTTCTGGCCTGGGTTGTGGTATAAAGCGCCCCGCTCTGAAGGCTACCGCCATTCGGAGCATTAACCCACACATGCATCGACACGATGGCCTGGGTGCCTTTCGACACAGTCGGAGGGTTGGCCGTTGGGATGCATGGAGGCCTAACCCGACTTATCGAGGAACTATCATGTCCCAAGTCAACATGCGCGATATGCTGAAGGCCGGTGTGCACTTCGGCCACCAGACCCGTTACTGGAACCCGAAAATGGGCAAGTTCATTTTCGGCGCGCGCAACAAGATTCACATCATCAACCTCGAAAAAACCCTGCCGATGTTCAACGAGGCCCTGACCTTCGTTGAGCGCCTGGCCCAGGGCAAGAACAAGATCCTGTTCGTCGGCACCAAGCGTTCCGCCGGCAAGATCGTTCGCGAAGAAGCTGCCCGTTGCGGCATGCCCTACGTCGATCACCGTTGGCTGGGCGGCATGCTCACCAACTACAAGACCATCCGTCAGTCGATCAAGCGTCTGCGCGAGCTGGAAGTCCAGTCCCAGGACGGCACTTTCGCCAAGCTGACCAAGAAAGAAGCCCTGATGCGCTCCCGTGATCTGGAAAAACTGGATCGCAGCCTGGGCGGCATCAAGGACATGGGTGGCCTGCCGGACGCTCTGTTCGTGATCGACGTTGACCACGAGCGCATTGCTATCACCGAAGCCAACAAGCTGGGCATCCCGGTCATCGGCGTCGTCGATACCAACAGCAGCCCGGAAGGCGTTGACTATGTTATCCCGGGTAACGACGACGCCATCCGCGCCGTTCAGCTGTACCTGGGCTCGATGGCTGAAGCCGTCCTGCGCGGCAAGAACGCCGGCGGCGTGACTGCTGACGAGTTCGTCGAAGAAGCACCGGCCGAATCCGCCGAAGGCTGATTCCAGGACGTCCAGACGTCCTACGGTGAGCAGGAAGGGGGCTAGGCCCCCTTTTTGCCACCCCGAAAATTCCGCCCGGGCATCCGGGCGATCTGGTTTTGAGAGCAACTCAAGAGGATTTCGAAATGGCAGAAATTACTGCAGCACTGGTCAAGGAACTGCGTGAGCGTACCGGCCAGGGCATGATGGAATGCAAGAAGGCACTGGTAGCCGCCGAAGGCGACATCGAAAAAGCCATCGACGACATGCGCGCCTCCGGCGCCATCAAGGCAGCCAAGAAGGCCGGCAACATCGCCGCCGAAGGCGCCATCGCCGCCAAAGTGGCTGACGATGCCAAGTCCGCTACCATCATCGAAGTCAACTCGCAGACCGACTTCCTGGCCCTGCAGGACGACTTCAAGAACTTCGTGGCCGCCAGCCTGGACAAGGCTGTTGCCCAGAAGCTGACCGACGCCGCCCCGCTGATCGCCGAGCAGGAACCGGCTCGTGAAGCCCTGGTTGCCAAGTGCGGCGAGAACGTCAACATCCGTCGTCTGGCTCGCGTGGAAGGCGACGTGGTCGGCGCCTACCTGCACGGCCACCGCATCGGCGTCCTGGTCACTCTGAAGGGCGGCAACGCCGAACTGGCTCGCGACATCGCCATGCACGTCGCTGCCAGCAACCCGCAGTTCCTCGATCCGTCGCAGGTTTCCGAAGAAGCCGTTGCCAAAGAGAAGGAAATCTTCCTCGCTCTGAACGCCGACAAGATCGCCGGCAAGCCGGAAAACATCGTCGAGAACATGGTCAAGGGCCGTATCTCGAAGTTCCTGGCCGAAGCCAGCCTGGTCGAGCAAGCGTTCGTCAAGGATCCGGAAGTCAAGGTCGGTGACCTGGCCAAGAAAGCCGGCGCCGAAATCGTTTCCTTCGTTCGTTTCGAAGTAGGCGAAGGCATCGAGAAAGTCGAAGCCGACTTTGCTGCCGAGGTTGCTGCTCAAGTAGCCGCTTCCAAGCAGTAATAGACAGTCTCACGACTGTCGCCCCGCAAGAGGCTGCCCGCTAACGCGCGCGGCCTCTTTGCCAAACTGGGGAAGCCAAAAGGGGCGGCTTCCGCGGTGCAGGCCCGCCAGGCGGGTTCAAAGGCACCGTAAGGCTGGCTGGTCCAAGCTTTCCGCCAAGCGCCCACAAGGCGCACAGCATTCAATCGCCGCAGGAGAAAAAGGTCATGGCTCAGCAGCTGAGCGCTCGTCAACCTCGCTATAAACGCATTCTTCTAAAACTGAGCGGCGAAGCCCTGATGGGCTCCGAGGAGTTCGGCATCGATCCCAAGGTGCTGGACCGCATGGCGCTGGAGATCGGCCAGCTCGTCGGTATCGGCGTGCAGGTCGGCCTGGTGATCGGTGGCGGCAACCTGTTCCGTGGCGCGGCGCTGTCTGCGGCCGGCATGGACCGCGTCACCGGCGACCACATGGGCATGCTCGCCACCGTGATGAACGGTCTGGCCATGCGTGACGCCCTGGAGCGTTCGAACATCACCGCCATCGTCATGTCCGCCATTTCCATGGTCGGCGTGACCGATCACTACGACCGCCGCAAGGCCATGCGCCACCTGAAGAGCGGCGAAGTGGTGATCTTCTCCGCCGGTACCGGCAACCCGTTCTTCACCACCGACTCCGCCGCCTGCCTGCGCGCCATCGAAATAGATGCTGACGTAGTACTCAAGGCGACCAAGGTGGACGGCGTGTACACTGCCGACCCGTTCAAGGACCCGAATGCCGAGAAGTTCGAGCGTCTGACGTACGATGAAGTGCTCGATCGTAAGCTGGGCGTGATGGACCTCACGGCAATCTGCCTGTGCCGGGACCAGAAAATGCCGCTGCGGGTGTTCAACATGAACAAGCCCGGCGCGCTGCTGAATATTGTTGTAGGTGGTGCTGAAGGCACCCTGATCGAGGAGGATTGAGATGATCAACGAGATCAAGAAGGAAGCGCAGGATCGTATGGGCAAAACCCTGGAAGCCCTGGGCCATGCCTTTGCCAAGATTCGTACCGGCCGTGCGCACCCCAGCATCCTGGATAGCGTGATGGTGTCCTATTACGGTTCCGACACGCCGCTGCGCCAGGTCGCCAACGTCACCGTGGAAGATTCCCGCACCCTGGCTCTGAGCGTCTTCGACAAGAGCATGATCCAGGCGGTCGAGAAGGCCATCATGACTTCCGACCTGGGCCTGAACCCGGCCACCGCCGGCACCACCATTCGCGTGCCGATGCCGGCCCTGACCGAGGAAACCCGCAAGGGCTTCACCAAGCAGGCTCGCGCCGAAGCCGAGCAGGCCCGCGTTTCCGTGCGCAACATCCGTCGCGACGCGCTGGCACAGCTGAAAGATCTGCAGAAGGAAAAGGAAATCAGCGAGGACGAAGAGCGTCGCGCCGGCGACGAGATCCAGAAGATCACCGACAAGTTCGTCGTGGAGATCGAAAAGGCCCTCGAGGCCAAGGAAACGGATCTGATGGCCGTCTGACGGCCGGGCTCTTGTCATGGAAAAGACCAAGCAGGTGACGCCCGTGCCCCGGCACGTGGCGATCATCATGGACGGCAACAACCGCTGGGCGAAGAAGCGCCTGATGCCTGGCGTAGCCGGGCACAAGGCCGGTGTGGATGCCGTCCGTGCGGTGATCAAGACCTGCGCCGAGGCAGGCGTCGAAGTGCTGACGCTGTTCGCCTTCTCCAGCGAGAACTGGCAGCGCCCGGCCGAGGAGGTCGGTGCGCTAATGGAGCTGTTCCTCATGGCCCTTCGGCGCGAGGTTCGCAAGCTCAGTGCCAATGGTATCCGCCTGCGCATCATCGGCGACCGCAGCCGTTTCGCGCCTGAGCTGCAGGCGGCGATGCGTGAGGCCGAAGCACTGACCGCCAATGGCAGCAGCATGCTGTTGCAGGTCGCGGCGAACTATGGCGGCCAGTGGGATATCACCCAGGCGGCGCAGCGTCTGGCGCGCGAAGTGCAGGCGGGCCACCTGGCGGCGGAAGAGATCACTCCGGAGCTGATCCAGGGTTGTCTTTCCACCGGCGACCAGCCATTGCCCGACCTGTGCATCCGCACCGGCGGCGAGCACCGCATCAGCAACTTCCTTCTCTGGCAGCTGGCCTACGCCGAGCTGTATTTCTCCGATCTCTACTGGCCCGACTTCAAGCACGAAGCCATGCAGGCTGCGTTGCAGGACTATGCCTCTCGTCAGCGCCGCTTCGGCAAGACCAGCGAGCAGGTCGAGGCCGAGGCCCCCCCGTCATGTTGAAACAACGCATCATCACGGCGCTGATCCTGTTGCCGATCGCGCTGGGTGGTTTCTTCCTGCTCGATGGTGCGGCGTTCTCGCTGTTCATCGGCCTGGTGGTCAGCCTCGGTGCCTGGGAGTGGGCGCGCCTGGCGGGCTACAACGAACAATCTGCCCGTGTCGGATATGCTGCCGTCGTCGCGGCGCTGATGCTGGTACTCGCCTGGTTGCCGCAACTGGCAGGGGCGGTACTGGTGCTGGCGCTGCTCTGGTGGATGCTGGCAATCGTCATGGTGCTGACCTACCCCGACAGCGCATCGAGCTGGGGCGGACGCTGGCGCCGGCTGCTGATCGGCCTGCTGATCCTGCTGCCGGCCTGGCAGGGGCTGGTGCTGCTCAAGCAGTGGCCGCTGTCCAACTGGCTGATCGTGGCGGTGATGGTGCTGGTCTGGGCCGCCGACATCGGTGCCTATTTCTCCGGCAAGGCCTTCGGCAAGCGCAAGCTCGCCCCGCGCGTCAGCCCGGGCAAGAGCTGGGAAGGCTTCTTCGGCGGCATGGCGCTGTGCCTGGCGATTACCGTCGTGGTCGCCATCTATCGCGACTGGACCGTCCGCGAGCTGCTGCTGGCGCTGCCGTGCGCGGCCATCGTGGTAGCCCTGTCGGTGATTGGCGACCTGACCGAAAGCATGTTCAAGCGCCAGTCCGGCCTCAAGGACAGCAGCAATCTGCTGCCGGGCCATGGCGGCGTGCTGGACCGTATCGACAGCCTGACGGCAGCCATCCCGGTGTTCACTGCGCTGCTCTGGGCCGTGGGCTGGGGTACGCCGTGAGTCATCCGCAGTGGATCACCGTGCTGGGGGCGACCGGTTCGATCGGCCTCAGCACCCTGGATGTCATTGGTCGTCACCCTGATCGCTACCGCGTTTTCGCACTCAGCGGTTTTTCCCGTCTTGCCGAGCTGGAAGCGCTGTGCCTGCGTCACCAGCCGCGTTTTGTCGTGGTGCCGGAAGCCGAACAGGCCCGCGCCCTGCAGGAGCGCCTGACCTCTGCTGGCCTGGTAGCGCGCGTGCTGGTGGGTGAGGCAGGGCTTTGCGAGGTCTCCGCCCATCCCGAAGTGGATGCCGTGATGGCGGCCATCGTCGGCGCCGCTGGCCTCAAACCCACCCTGGCCGCCGTCGAGGCGGGCAAAAGGGTGTTGCTGGCCAATAAAGAGGCGCTGGTAATGTCCGGCGCGCTGTTCATGAATGCCGTCCGCGCCAGCGGCGCCGTGCTGCTGCCAATCGACAGCGAGCACAACGCGATCTTCCAGTGCATGCCGGCAGATTATGCTCGCGGCCTGGTCGAGGTCGGCGTTCGTCGCATCCTGCTGACCGCGTCTGGCGGCCCCTTCCGCGAAACGCCGTTGGCGCAGTTGGCTGAGGTTTCGCCCGAGCAGGCCTGCGCGCACCCCAATTGGTCGATGGGGCGGAAGATCTCCGTCGATTCGGCCAGCATGATGAACAAGGGGCTGGAGCTGATCGAGGCTTGCTGGCTGTTCGACGCTGCGCCATCGAAGGTCGAGGTGGTGATCCATCCGCAGAGCGTCATTCATTCGCTGGTGGATTACGTCGACGGCTCGGTGCTGGCTCAGCTGGGCAACCCGGACATGCGTACACCCATCGCTCACGCGCTGGCATGGCCGCAGCGGATCGATTCCGGTGTCTCGCCGCTGGACCTGTTCTCCATCGCTCGCCTGGACTTCAGCGCGCCCGATGAGCAACGTTTTCCCTGCCTGCGCCTGGCGCGCCAGGCCGCCGAAGCGGGCGGCAGCGTGCCGGCGATGCTCAATGCGGCGAACGAGGTTGCAGTCGCTGCGTTCCTCGAGCGGCGCATCCGCTTCACGGATATCCCGGTTATCATCGACGAGGTGCTGAACCGCGAGACGCATACACCGGTCGAATCGCTCGATGCGGTGCTGGCGGCCGACCAGCGGGCACGCAGCGCCGCGCAGGCGTGGTTGCAGGAACGCGGGCGTTGAGCCCGAGGAGGTAGCGATGAGCGCCCTTTATATGGTGGTTGGACTGATTGTCGCCCTGGGAGTACTGGTCACCTTCCACGAATTCGGTCACTTCTGGGTTGCCCGCCGGTGCGGGGTCAAGGTCCTGCGCTTCTCCGTGGGCTTCGGCACGCCGCTGGTGCGCTGGCATGATCGCCATGGCACCGAGTTCGTCGTCGCTGCGATCCCCCTGGGTGGCTATGTAAAGATGCTCGATGAGCGGGAGGGCGATGTTCCCCCCGAGTTGCTCGATCGCGCCTTCAATCGCAAGACCGTCTTCCAGCGCATCGCCATCGTGGCGGCGGGGCCGATCGCCAACTTCCTGCTGGCCATCCTGTTCTTCTGGGTGCTGGCGATGCTGGGTAGCCAGCAGATCAAACCGATCATCGGCTCGGTGGTGGCGAACAGTCCCGCGGCCATCGCCGGACTGGCGTCTGGCCAGGAGGTCGTTGCGGTCGACGGCGAGGCCGTCGATGGCTGGAGCGGCGTCAACCTGCAACTGGTACGCCGCCTTGGTGAAACCGGCGAGCTGAGCGTTTCGGTGCTGGAGCAGGGTTCCAGCGTGCCGGCAGTGCACCAGGTGCGCATCAGTTCCTGGCTGAAGAACGAGGACAATCCCGATCCCATCGGTGGCCTGGGCATCCAGCCATGGCGACCCGCTGTCGCACCGGTGATCGCTGAGCTGGACGAAAAAGGCCCTGCAAAGGCGGCCGGCCTGCAGATTGGTGACCGACTCGTCAGTCTGGACGGTCAGTCGGTCACGGATTGGCAGGACGTCGTTTCGCGTGTCCGCGCCCTGCCTGAAGGCAAGGTTACCCTGGGCATCGAACGTGCCGGTCAGCGCGAGGAGCTCGTCCTGACCCTGGCAGCCAAAGGCGAGGGCAAGGCCCGCACCGGTTACCTGGGCGCGGGTGTCGCCGGGGGACAGTGGCCGCCGGAAATGCTCCGCGAAGTGAGCTACGGACCGGTGGCGGCAGTGGGGCAGGCGCTCTCGCGAACCTGGTCCATGAGCCTGCTAACTCTGGATTCTCTAAAGAAAATGGTGCTTGGGCAGCTCTCGGTAAAAAACTTGAGCGGGCCGATAACCATTGCTAAAGTGGCGGGCGCTTCAGCCCAGTCCGGCGTAGGGGATTTTCTGCATTTCCTCGCCTATCTGAGCATCAGCTTGGGGGTTCTCAACCTGTTGCCGATACCCGTCCTCGATGGTGGGCATCTGCTGTTCTACATGGTCGAGTGGGTGCGTGGCCGCCCACTGTCGGAGCGGGTCCAGGCTTGGGGGATGCAGATTGGCATCAGCCTGGTAGTCGGGGTCATGTTGTTGGCCCTGGTCAACGATCTGAGTCGGCTGTAACCCGCCTTTGGATTTCGGATCTGCCGCCCTTTGCGGCAGATTCTCTATTTGTCAGTTGGAATAAAAGGACTCCATGAAACGCTTTCTGCTTCCCGCGGCCCTTTCCGCGCTGATGATCGCCCAGGTTCACGCCGAGTCCTTCACTGTTTCCGATATCCGGGTCAACGGTCTGCAGCGCGTATCGGCCGGCAGCGTGTTCGCGGCGCTGCCGCTGAACGTCGGCGAGCAGATCGACGATCGCCGCCTGGTCGAAGCGACCCGCTCGCTGTTCAAGACCGGCTTCTTCCAGGACATCCAGCTCAGCCGCGACGGCAACGTGCTGATCGTCAACGTGGTCGAGCGTCCGTCCATCTCCAGCATCGAGATCGAGGGCAACAAGGCCATCACCACCGAAGACCTGATGAAGGGCCTGAAGCAGTCCGGCCTCTCCGAAGGCGAAATCTTCCAGCGTGCGACCCTCGAAGGCGTGCGTAACGAACTGCAGCGCCAGTACGTGGCCCAGGGCCGCTACTCCGCCGAGATCGAAACCGAAGTGGTGCCCCAGCCGCGCAACCGCGTCGCGCTGAAGATCAACATCAACGAAGGCACCGTGGCGGCCATCGCCCATGTCAACGTGGTGGGCAACACCGTCTTCTCCGAGGAAGACCTGACCGACCTGTTCGAACTGAAGACCACCAACTGGCTGTCCTTCTTCAAGAACGACGACAAGTACTCGCGCGAAAAACTCTCCGGTGACCTGGAGCGCCTGCGTTCGTACTACCTGGACCGTGGCTACATCCACATGGATATCGCCTCCACCCAGGTGTCCATCACCCCGGACAAGAAGCACGTCTACATCACCGTCAACGTCAACGAAGGCGAGAAATACACCGTCAGCGACGTGAAGCTCTCCGGCGACCTGAAAGTGCCGGAAGAGGAAGTGAAGAAGCTGCTGCTGGTGAAGAAGGGCCAGGTGTTCTCCCGCAAGGTGATGACCACCACCTCCGACCTGATCACCCGTCGCCTGGGTAACGAGGGCTACACCTTCGCCAACGTCAACGGCGTTCCCGAGCCGAACGACGAGAACAAGACCGTATCGATCACCTACGTGGTCGATCCTGGCAAGCGCGCCTACGTCAACCGCATCAACTTCCGTGGCAACACCAAGACCGAGGACGAAGTACTCCGTCGCGAGATGCGCCAGATGGAAGGCGGCTGGGCGTCGACCTACCTGATCGACCAGTCCAAGCAGCGCCTGGAGCGCCTGGGCTACTTCAAGGAAGTCAACGTCGAGACCCCCGCCGTCCCTGGCACCGACGACCAGGTCGACGTGAACTACAGCGTGGAAGAGCAGCCCTCCGGCTCGATCACCGCGAGCGTGGGCTTCGCCCAGAGCGCCGGTCTGATCCTTGGCGGCTCGATCAGCCAGAACAACTTCCTGGGTACCGGTAACAAGGTCAGCATCGGTCTGACCAAGTCCGACTACCAGACCCGCTACAACTTCGGTTTCGTCGATCCCTACTGGACCGTCGACGGCGTCAGCCTCGGCTACAACGCCTTCTACCGCAAGACCGATTACGATCAGCTCGACGTCGACGTTTCCAGCTACTCGGTGAACAGCCTGGGTGCCGGCGTCAGCATCGGCTACCCGATCAGCGAGACCTCGCGCCTGACCTACGGCCTGACCGTACAGCGCGACGACATCGACACCGGCGCCTACACCGTCGATGAAATCTTCGACTTCATCGAGAAGGAAGGCGACAGCTTCACCAACTTCAAGGCGTCCATCGGCTGGTCCGAGTCGACCCTGAACAAGGGCGTGCTGGCGAACCGCGGTCACTCGCAGAGCCTGGTCCTGGAAACCACCATTCCGGGCAGCGACCTGTCGTTCTACAAGCTTGACTACCGCGGCCAGATCTTCGCGCCGCTAACCGAAACCTACACCATGCGCTTCCACACCGAACTCGGTTACGGCGGCGCTTACGGTGACACCGATCGCCTGCCGTTCTACGAGAACTACTACGCCGGCGGCTTCAACTCGGTGCGTGGCTTCAAGGACAGTACCCTCGGCCCGCGCAGTACGCCGAGTGTTGCGCGTGATGCCAACGGCAATAAGATTGACGGTCCTGACGCCAACGGCCGCTACACCGACCCTGATTCTGATCCGCAAGCGTTCGGCGGTAACATCCTGATCACCGGCGGTGCCGAACTGCTGTTCCCGCTGCCCTTCGTGAAGGACCAGCGCCAGCTGCGTACGGTGCTGTTCTATGACATCGGTAACGTGTTCGACACCGACTGCCCGATTTCCACTACCCAGGGTTGCGACGGCGTCAAGTTCCAGGACATGGCCATGTCCGCCGGTGTCGGGCTGACCTGGATCACCGCGCTGGGCCCGTTGAGCTTCAGCCTGGCGACCCCGATCAAGAAGCCGGACAACGCCGAGACCCAGATATTCCAGTTCTCCCTGGGGCAAACCTTCTAATTGGCCGTATCGTTGTAATGACAACCATGCTTTGTGCAGGAGTGCATTGTGCGTAAGTTGACCCAGTTCGTCCTGATCACCGCCGCCCTGGCAGCGAGCCCCGCGTTCGCCGACATGAAGATCGCGGTGCTCAACTATCAGATGGCACTCCTCGAGTCGGACGCGGCCAAGCAATACGCCGTCGACGCCGAGAAGAAGTTCGGCCCCCAGCTGAACAAGCTCAAGGCCCTGGAAAGCGACGCCAAGTCCCTGCAGGACAAGCTGGTCAACGGCGGCAGCAAGATGTCCAATGCCGAGCGTGAAAAGGCCGAGGGCGACTTCAAGCAGAAGGCCCGTGACTTCCAGTTCCAGTCCAAGGAGCTTAACGAAGCCAAGGCGGTCGCCGACCGCGACATGCTGAAGAAGCTCAAGCCGAAGCTGGACCAGGCCGTCGAGGAAACCATCAAGAAAGGTGGTTATGACCTCGTGGTCGAGCGTGGTGCCGTGGTCGACGTCAAGCCGCAGTACGACATCACCCGCCAAGTCATCGAGCGCATGAACCAACTGCGCTGATGATGACCCAGCTGTCGTTCACCCTCGCCGAACTGGCTGCGCACCTCGATGCCGAGTTGCGCGGCGATCCCGCTCAGGTCATCAGTGGGCTGGCTACCCTGCAGGATGCAGGCGCCGGCCAACTGAGCTTCCTGGCCAATCCGCAGTACCGCAAGTTCCTCGAAGGCAGCCAGGCCAGCGCCGTCCTGCTGACTGCTGCCGATGCCGAAGGCTTTACCGGCAATGCGCTGATCGTTCCCAATCCGTACCTGGCCTATGCCGGCCTGTCCCACCAGTTCGACCGCAAGCCCAGGGCGCCGGTCGGCATTCATCCCACCGCGGTGGTCGATGAAGGGGCGCAGGTCGATGCGACTGCCAGCATCGGTGCCTACGCCGTGATCGAGGCCGGCGCGCAGATCGGTGCGAACGTCACCATCGGCGCCCATTGCTTCGTCGGTGCGCGCAGCGTGGTCGGAGAAGGTGGCTGGCTCGCCCCTCGCGTCACCCTGTACCACGACGTGCGCATCGGCAAGCGTGTGGTGATCCAGTCCGGCGCCGTATTGGGCGGCGAGGGCTTCGGCTTCGCCAACCACAAGGGCGTCTGGCAGAAGATCGCGCAGATCGGCGGCGTCACCCTGGGTGATGATGTCGAGATCGGCGCCAACACCACCATCGATCGTGGCGCGCTGTCCGACACCCTGGTCGGCAACGGCGTGAAGCTGGATAACCAGATCATGATCGCCCACAACGTGCAGATCGGCGATCACACCGCCATGGCCGGCTGCTGCGGGATTTCCGGCAGCGCCAAGATCGGCAAGCATTGCATGCTCGCCGGCGGCGTCGGCCTGGTCGGGCATATCGAGATCTGCGACAACGTCTTCGTCACCGGGATGACCATGGTGACCCGTTCGATCACCGAACCGGGCTCCTACTCCTCCGGTACCGCCATGCAGCCCGCGGCTGAATGGAAGAAGAGCGCCGCGCGTATTCGTCAGCTGGATGACATGGCCCGTCGTCTGCAGCAGCTGGAAAAGCGCCTGGCCGCCGTGACCCCAAGTGGAGACGCTCCATCAGATGCGTGATCCACGCATTTTTTGGCGTTTCCCTTTTCTGAACAGGCTCCCCTGAACATGATGGACATCAACGAGATTCGCGAATACCTGCCTCATCGCTACCCCTTCCTGCTGGTGGATCGGGTGGTCGAGCTGGACATCGAAGGCAAGCGCATTCGCGCCTACAAGAATGTCAGCATCAACGAGCCGTTCTTCAATGGCCACTTCCCGCAGCATCCGATCATGCCGGGCGTGCTGATCATCGAGGCCATGGCCCAGGCCGCCGGCATCCTCGGTTTCAAGATGCTCGACGTGAAGCCGGCCGACGGTACCCTGTATTACTTCGTCGGCTCCGACAAGCTGCGCTTCCGCCAGCCGGTGCTGCCGGGCGATCAACTGCAACTGAACGCCCAGTTCCTGAGTGTCAAGCGCGGTATCTGGAAGTTCGACTGCCACGCCACCGTCGATGACAAGGCGGTATGCTCGGCCGAAATCATCTGTGCGGAACGCAAACTATGAGTTTGATCGATCCTCGCGCCATCATCGACCCGCGCGCAAAGCTGGCTGACGACGTAGAAGTGGGCCCCTGGTCCATGGTCGGGCCGGATGTGGAGATCGGCGAAGGTACGGTGATCGGTCCGCACGTGGTGGTCAAAGGCCCCACCAAGATCGGTAAGCACAACAGGATTTTCCAGTTCTCCAGCGTGGGTGAAGATACCCCCGACCTGAAGTACAAGGGCGAACCGACGCGCCTGGTGATCGGCGACCACAACGTGATCCGCGAGGGTGTCACCATCCATCGCGGCACCATCCAGGATCGCTCGGAAACCACCATTGGCGACCACAACCTGTTCATGGCCTATGTTCACGTCGGGCATGACAGTGTGATCGGCAACCATTGCATCCTGGTGAACAACACCGCCCTGGCGGGTCATGTTCATGTGGATGACTGGGCGATCCTCTCCGGTTACACCCTGGTGCATCAGTTCTGCCGCATCGGCGCCCACGCCTTCTCGGGCATGGGGACCACCATCGGCAAGGACGTTCCGGCCTATGTCACGGTCTTCGGCAACCCCGCCGAGGCCCGCAGCATGAACTTCGAGGGCTTGCGCCGTCGGGGTTTCAGCGCCGAATCGATCCAGGCATTGCGCCGCGCCTACAAGGTGGTCTACCGCCAGGGCCTGACGGTGGACGAGGCGCTGGCCGAACTGGCCGAGGCCTCCACGCAGTTCCCGGAAGTCGCGGTGTTCCGCGATTCCATCCAGAGCTCCACCCGCGGCATCACCCGCTGACCATGCAGCCGACCGTACGCAAGCTGCGCGTCGCCCTGGTCGCGGGCGAGGCGTCCGGCGATATCCTTGGCTCTGGCCTCATGCAGGCGCTCAAGCAGCGCCACCCCGACATCGAGTTCATCGGTGTCGGTGGCCCACGCATGCAGGCCGAGGGGCTGCAGTCGCATTTCCCGATGGAACGCCTGGCCGTCATGGGGCTGGTCGAGGTGCTCGGCCGCCTGCGTGAACTGCTGCGCCGCCGCAAGGATCTGCTGCAGATGCTGATCGCGGCCAGGCCGGACGTGTTCATCGGTATCGACGCGCCGGACTTCAACCTCAATATCGAATTGAAGCTGCGCCGGGCGGGTATCCGCACGGTGCACTACGTCAGTCCTTCGGTCTGGGCCTGGCGGCAGAAGCGCGTGCTGAAGATCAAGGAAGCCTGCGACCTGATGCTCGCACTCTTCCCGTTCGAGGCGCGTTTCTACGAAGAACATGCAGTGCCGGTGCGTTTCGTCGGTCATCCGCTGGCCAATACCATTGCGCTGGAAGCCGACCGCGCCGGCGCGCGTGATCGCCTCGGCCTGCCGCAGGGCGCCAGCGTCGTTGCGCTGTTGCCCGGGAGTCGTGGAGGGGAGGTCGGCAAGCTGGGCGCGCTGTTCCTCGATACCGCCCAGCGCCTGCTCCAGGATCGCCCAGGCTTGCGCTTCGTGCTGCCTTGTGCGAGCCCTGAGCGCCGCGTACAGATCGAAGAGATGCTCGCTGGCCGCAACCTGCCGGTGCAACTGCTGGACGGGGCGTCCCACGAGGCCCTGGCTGCTTGCGATGCGGTATTGATCGCCTCGGGCACCGCCACGCTGGAAGCGCTGCTCTACAAGCGGCCGATGGTCGTGGCCTACAAGGTGGCGCCCATGACCTACCGTATCCTCAAGCGCCTGGTGAAGAGCCCTTACATCTCGCTGCCGAACCTGCTGGCTGGTCGCCTGCTGGTGCCGGAACTGATCCAGGATGCGGCAACCCCCGAGGCGCTGGCCGCCACCTTGTTGCCGCTGCTGGATGATGGCAGCGTACAAACCGAATCCTTCGACGCCATCCATCGCGCGCTGCGCCAGGATGCGTCCGCGCAGGCCGCCGAGGCGGTGCTCGCCCTGGTGGAGAATCGATGATGCAGATGGGCCTGGATTTCGCCCTGGTGGAAGAGTTGGTCGCAGGGGTCGATGAAGTTGGCCGCGGCCCGCTGTGCGGCCCGGTGGTGACGGCGGCGGTCATCCTCGACCCGGCGCGGCCCATCAGCGGGCTGAACGATTCCAAGAAACTCACCGAAGCCAGGCGCGAAAAGCTCTTCGACGAGATTCGCGAGAAAGCCCTGGCCTGGTTCATTGCCCGTGCCGATGTGCATGAGATCGACCAGCTGAACATCCTCCACGCCACCATGCTCGCCATGCAGCGGGCGGTGGAAGGGCTCAGCGTCACGCCGAAACTGGCACTGATCGATGGCAACCGCTGTCCGAAACTGAAGGTGCCATCCGCACCGGTCATACAGGGCGACGCCAAGGTCCCGGCCATTGCCGCTGCCTCGATCCTGGCCAAGGTCAGCCGCGACCGCGAGATGCAGGAAATGGAAGCGCTGTACCCCGGCTACGGCATTGGCGGGCACAAGGGCTACCCGACTCCGGTGCACCTGGAAGCCCTCAGGCGCCTGGGCCCGACGCCGATCCATCGGCGCTCCTTCGGTCCGGTGCGCGACCTGCTGGAAAACCCCGCCGGTATCCTGTAACACCCTGTTATCACTCTGAATTTCTCCAGGCCAGCGACCCGCCGGTGACTTGATCACCCGGCGCGACGGCTGGCCGATTGATCCCTGTAGCTTTGCCGACAGCCCCGGTACAATCCGGGGCTTGCCGTTTTTCGCGTTTGCCAAGGACCACCATGACCGCCAACTTCGTTCACCTGCGTCTGCACACCGAATTCTCCCTGGTCGACGGCCTGGTACGGGTCAAGCCGCTGATCAAGGCGGTGGGTGCGGCGGGCATGCCGGCGGTGGCGGTGACCGACCTGAGCAACATGTGCTCGCTGGTGAAGTTCTACAAGACGGCCATGGGCGGCGGTATCAAGCCGATCTGCGGCGCCGACATCTGGCTCGCCAACCGCGACGAGGACGGTCCGCTGACCCGCCTGACCCTGCTGGCGATGAATGCCAAGGGCTACCGCAACCTCACCGAGCTGATTTCCCGTGGTTGGCAGGACGGTCAGCGCAACGGCGAGATCATCATCGAGCGGCAGTGGGTCAAGGAGGCCGCCGAAGGCCTGATCGCGCTGTCCGGTTCCAAGGAAGGCGAGATCGGCATGGCGCTGCTGGGTGGCGACAATGCGCTGGCTGATTCGCTGCTGGCCGAGTGGCTGGAAGTCTTCCCGGACCGTTTCTACCTGGACATCCAGCGCACCAACCGGGTCAACGACGAAGAGCACGTGCATGCCGCCGTGGCCCTGGCCGAGCGCAGCGGCGCGCCGCTGGTGGCGACCAACGACGTGCGTTTCATCAAGGAAGCGGACTTCGAAGCCCACGAGACCCGCGTGTGCATTGGCGAAGGCCGCGCCCTGGATGACCCGCGCCGCTCGCGCAACTACTCCGATCAGCAATACCTGAAGAGCCCGGAAGAAATGGCCGAGCTGTTCAGCGATATTCCCGAGGCGCTGGCAAACTCCGTCGAGATCGCCAAGCGCTGCAACATCGAGGTGCAGCTGGGCAAGTACTTCCTGCCCAACTTCCCGATTCCCTACGACGACATGGACATCAACCAGTACCTGCGCCATGTCTCCTACGAGGGCCTGGAAGAGCGTCTGGCGGTGCTCTGGCCCAGGGAAACCACGCCGAACTACGAAGAGAAGCGGCAGATCTACGTCGATCGCCTGGAGTTCGAGCTGGGTACCATCATCCAGATGGGCTTCCCCGGCTACTTCCTGATCGTGATGGACTTCATCAAGTGGGCCAAGAACAACGGCGTGCCGGTGGGCCCCGGCCGGGGCTCGGGTGCCGGTTCGCTGGTCGCCTACGTGCTGAAGATCACCGACCTCGACCCGCTGGCCTATGACCTGCTGTTCGAACGTTTCCTCAACCCCGAGCGTATTTCCATGCCCGACTTCGACGTCGACTTCTGCATGGAAGGCCGCGACCGGGTGATCGACTACGTGGCCGGCGCCTACGGCCGCAACGCGGTGAGCCAGATCATCACCTTCGGCTCGATGGCCGCGAAGGCGGTGGTGCGCGACGTGGCGCGGGTGCAGGGCAAGTCCTACGGCCTGGCCGACAAGCTGTCGAAGATGATTCCCTTCGAAGTCGGCATGACCCTGGAAAAGGCCTACGAACAGGAAGAAATGCTTCGCGACTTCCTCAAGTCCGACGAGGAAGCCCAGGAAATCTGGGACATGGCGCTGAAGCTGGAAGGCGTCACCCGCGGGACCGGCAAGCACGCCGGCGGCGTGGTGATCGCGCCGACCAAGCTGACCGACTTCGCCCCCATCGCCTGCGACGAAGAGGGCGGCGGACTGGTGACCCAGTTCGACAAGGACGACGTGGAGGCCGCCGGCCTGGTGAAGTTCGACTTCCTCGGCCTGCGTACCCTGACCATCATCAAGTGGGCGATGGAGATCATCCATCGCATCCAGAAGAAAGCCGGCGACCCCAATCTGGTCGACATCGACCGTATTCCGCTGGACGACAAGAAGACCTACGACCTGCTGCAGAAGGCGGAAACCACCGCGGTCTTCCAGCTTGAATCGCGCGGCATGAAGGAGCTGATCAAGAAGCTCAAGCCGGACTGCCTGGAAGACCTCATCGCACTGGTGGCGCTGTTCCGTCCCGGTCCGCTGCAGTCGGGCATGGTGGACGACTTCATCAACCGTAAGCACGGTCGCGAGGAAATCTCCTACCCGCACCCGGATTACCAGTACGCCGGCCTCGAACCGGTGCTCAAGCCCACCTACGGCATCATCCTCTACCAGGAGCAGGTGATGCAGATCGCACAGGTGATGGCGGGCTACAGCCTCGGCGGCGCGGACATGCTGCGCCGGGCAATGGGCAAGAAGAAGCCCGAGGAAATGGCCAAGCAGCGCGGCGGCTTCATCGAAGGTTGTGCCAGCAACGGCATCGACGCCAACCTCGCGGGCAACATCTTCGACCTGGTGGAAAAGTTCGCCGGCTACGGCTTCAACAAGTCGCACTCCGCCGCCTACGGTCTGGTGTCGTACCAGACCGCCTGGCTGAAGACCCACTGGAAAGCCCCGTTCATGGCCGCGGTGCTGACCGCGGATATGCAGAACACCGACAAGGTGGTGACACTCATCGAAGAGTGCCGCCACATGAAGCTGCGTATCCTGGCGCCGGACGTGAACAACTCCGAATTCCGCTTCACCGTCGACGAGGACAACCAGATCGTCTACGGCCTGGGCGCGATCAAGGGCGTCGGCGAAGGTCCGGTGGAGGCCATCACCGAGTGCCGCAATGAAGGTGGCCCGTTCAAGAACCTGTTCGACTTCTGCGACCGCATCGACCTCAAGCGCGTGAACAAGCGCACGCTGGAGGCGCTGATCCGCGCCGGCGCGCTGGACCGCCTCGGCCCGCACTTCCATGAGGAACAGAAGGCCTACCACGCCCACGTCGACATCAACCGCGCCGTGCTGCTGGCATCGATGGAGGAGGCGGTGAAGGCCGCCGAACAGACCTCGCGCAGCCACGACAGCGGCCACATGGACCTGTTCGGCGGGGTGTTCGCCGAGCCTGAGGCGGATGTCTACGCCAACCACCGCAAGGTCAAGGAGCTCAATCTCAAGGAGCGCCTGAAGGGCGAGAAGGACACCCTCGGCCTGTACCTGACCGGCCACCCGATCGACGAGTACGAAGGCGAGGTGCGCCGTTTCGCCCGCCAGCGCATCGTCGAGCTGAAACCTGCGCGCGATACCCAGACCGTCGCCGGCCTGATCGTCAACCTGCGGGTGATGAAGAACAAGCGCGGCGACAAGATGGGCTTCGTCACCCTGGACGACCGCTCCGGCCGTATCGAGGCCTCGCTGTTCGCCGAAGCCTTCGCCGCCAACCAGGCACTGCTGCAGACCGACGCGCTGGTGGTGATCGAGGGCGAGGTCAGCCAGGACGACTTCTCCGGCGGCCTGCGCCTGCGCGCCAAGCGCGTGATGGGCCTGGAAGAGGCCCGTACTTCGCTGGCGGAGAGCCTGCGCGTGCGTGTACATGCCGATGCGCTGAAGGGCGACCGACTGCGCTGGCTGGCCGACCTGTGCACCCGGCACCGCGGCAGTTGCCCGGTCACCGTCGACTACAGTGGCGAGCAGGCGCGCGCGCTGTTGCAGTTCGGCGAGCAGTGGCGGATCGACCCGGCAGACAACCTGATTCAAGCGCTGCGTGACCAGTTCGGCCGCGACAACGTCTTCCTGAACTACCGCTAGCGAGGCCGGTGGCCAAACGCCGCCCGCCCGCCAGTCTCGACCCTCGGCGCCCGATACCGTAAGGTAGGGCGCCTACGGACCAGGCCCAGCCGCCAACAGAACGACGGATAGCCCATGAACCCGAATTTTCTCGATTTCGAACAGCCCATTGCCGACCTGCACGCCAAGATCGAAGAGCTGCGCCTGGTCGGTAACGACAACGCCCTGAACATCACCGACGAGATCTCCCGTCTGCAGGAGAAGAGCAAGGCGCTGACCGAGAACATCTTCGGCAACCTGTCCAGCTGGCAGATCGCCCAGCTCGCGCGCCATCCGCGTCGCCCCTACACCCTGGACTACATCGAGCACATCTTCAGCGAATTCGAAGAGCTGCACGGCGACCGTCATTTCGCCGATGACGCCGCCATCGTCGGCGGCGTGGCACGCCTGGAAGACCAGCCGGTGATGATCATCGGCCACCAGAAGGGCCGCGAAGTACGCGAGAAGGTGCGCCGCAATTTCGGCATGCCGCGTCCGGAAGGCTATCGCAAGGCCTGCCGCCTGATGGAAATGGCCGAACGCTTCAAGATGCCGATCCTGACCTTCATCGACACCCCCGGCGCCTACCCGGGCATCGATGCCGAAGAGCGCGGCCAGAGCGAGGCCATCGCCTGGAACCTGCGCGTCATGGCGCGCCTGAAGACCCCGATCATCGCCACCGTAATCGGCGAAGGTGGCTCCGGCGGCGCGCTGGCCATCGGTGTCTGCGACCAGCTGAACATGCTGCAGTACTCCACCTACGCGGTGATCTCGCCCGAAGGTTGCGCCTCGATCCTCTGGCGCACCGCCGAGAAAGCGCCGGAAGCGGCCGAGGCCATGGGTATCACTGCCAATCGCCTGAAGGACCTGGGTATCGTCGACAACGTCATCCCCGAGCCGCTGGGCAGCGCCCACCGCGACCCGGCCGCGATGGCCGAGACCATCCGCAAATCCCTGCTCGGCCAGCTCGACACGCTGAACCAGCTGAGCAGCGAAGAGCTCCTTGCGCGCCGCTACGAGCGCCTGATGAGCTACGGCGTCGCCTGATCGACGCTTTCGGCGCAGCGCGGGTGACGAGGTATGCTTGCCTCGTCCCCGACCCTGCCGACCTGCGCCATGTCTGCTGAATTCGAATCCCGACTGCTGAATTTTCTCGCGCCCTGGCGCAACGCACCGGCCTGGCGCGTTGCCTTGTCCGGCGGGCTGGACTCCACCGTTCTCCTGCATCTCCTGGCGCAACTCGCTGCTCGCGAAGCCTTGCCGCCGATTTCCGCCATTCACGTGCACCACGGCCTGCAGGCTGTCGCTGATGCCTGGCCGGAACATTGCCAGCGTTTCTGCGACTCCCTCGGCGTACGGTTGCAGGTGCCATACGTGCAGGTCGATGGCGGCGCCAGCCTCGAGCGCGCGGCGCGTGAAGCGCGGTATGCGGCCTTCAGCGCCGCACTGGGTGCGGCGGAGTGCCTGCTCACCGGCCAGCACCGCGACGACCAGGCGGAAACCGTGCTGTTCCGGCTGTTTCGTGGTGCAGGCGTGCGCGGCTTGTCCGGAATGGCCGCCAGTCGTCCGCTGGGCGCTGGAATGCTATTGCGTCCGTTACTGGGGGTTGGTCGTGCGGAGTTGGAGCGTTACGCCCGCCGCCATGGGCTGAGCTGGGTGGAGGATCCGTCCAACGCCAGCGATGACTTCGACCGCAACTACCTGCGCAACCGGGTGATACCGGGCATTGTCCAGCGCTGGCCATCGGCGGTCGAAACCATCGCCCGCTGCGCGGAGCATCTGGCCGAGGCCGACGGGCTGCTGGGTGAGCTGGCACAGAACGACCTGGTTTCGGCAGGGGCGCGCAACGAATACATCGGCATGCAGTTGCCCTCGCTGGCCATCGCTGCTCTTGTGGAACTGAGCGAGCCGCGCCAACGCAATGCATTGCGCCACTGGCTGGCGCCTCTGGCGCGCTTGCCCGACAGCGTCCATTGGGCCGGCTGGCGAGACCTGCGCGACGCCCGCGAGGATGCGGAGCCCATCTGGCGTCTCGCCGATGGCGAACTGCGCCGCGCCCATGGTCGACTCTGGTGGTTGGCCAATCCCTGGCTCGGTTTCCTACCGGCGAATCAGACCTGGCGCGACCCGTCGCAGCCGTTGTCGCTGCCGGACAACGGTTCGCTGCGTTTCGAGGGAATTCCACCCGCGGGGCCGCTGGAGGTGCGTTACCGGCAGGGCGGAGAAGTCATGACCCTGGCCGGCCGCGGCACCCGCGATCTCAAGCGCCTGCTCAACGAAGCAGCCGTTCCGGCCTTCCTGCGCGGCCGTCTGCCGCTGCTCTGGCGGGCCGACGAACTGCTCGCCGTCGCGCTGTTGCCGGGCCTCCAGCGGGAAGCCGGACAGGGCTGGACCCTGCGCTGGACACCTCCGACGAATGACTCGGGTTTGAGCTGATAGCGGCTTTCCGGTAGACTACGCTCCCGTCTTGTACCGCTCCTGTTGATTCGCCTGCGAATCAGTGGGAGTTCGCTATTTTCACGACGAAGTCGTGAGCCGGGTCTTGTACCCGACACCTTCGCTCCCCCGGCGGCCGAGCCGCCTAAACGCTGACATTCAGGGCTTTTCATGACGCGCTACATCTTCGTCACGGGTGGTGTTGTTTCTTCATTGGGGAAAGGCATCGCCTCGGCTTCCTTGGCTGCCATTCTGGAAGCGCGTGGCCTGAAGATCACGATGCTCAAGCTGGACCCCTACATCAACGTCGATCCGGGCACCATGAGCCCGTTCCAGCACGGTGAGGTGTTCGTCACCCACGACGGTGCCGAGACCGACCTCGATCTGGGCCACTACGAGCGTTTCGTTCGTACCACGATGACCCAGAACAACAATTTCACCACCGGCCGCGTCTACATGGACGTGCTGCGCAAGGAGCGCCGTGGTGACTATCTGGGCGCCACCGTGCAGGTGATTCCGCACATCACCGACGAGATCAAGCGTCGCATCATCAAGGGCGCCGGCGATGCCGACGTGGCCCTGGTTGAAGTCGGCGGCACCGTCGGTGACATCGAGTCGCAACCTTTCCTCGAGGCCATCCGCCAGCTGCGCGTGGAGATCGGTTCGCGCCGTGCCATGCTGATGCACCTGACGCTGGTCCCGTACATCGCCACCGCTGGCGAAACCAAGACCAAGCCGACCCAGCACTCGGTCAAGGAACTGCGCTCCATCGGCCTGCAGCCGGACATCCTGGTCTGCCGCTCCGACCATCCGGTGGATATTTCCTCCCGCCGCAAGATCGCCCTCTTCACCAACGTGGAAGAGCGCGCGGTCATCTCGCTGGAAGACGTCGACACCATCTACCGCATTCCGTCCGTGCTGCACGCCCAGGGTGTCGATGACTTCGTCGTCGAGCGCTTCGGCCTCGAGTGCGGCCCGGCCGACCTGTCCGAATGGGACCGCGTGGTCGACGCCAAGCTCAACCCCGAGCGTGAAGTCACCATCGCCATGGTCGGCAAGTACATGGAACTGCTCGACGCCTACAAGTCGCTGATCGAAGCCATGACCCACGCCGGCATCCAGAGCCGCACCAAGGTCAACCTGCGCTACATCGACTCCGAGGACATCGAGCAGCAGGGCACCAGCCTGCTCGAAGGCGCCGACGCCATCCTGGTTCCGGGCGGCTTCGGCCTGCGCGGCGTGGAAGGCAAGATCACCGCCGTGCAGTACGCCCGTGAGAACAAGGTTCCGTACCTGGGCATCTGCCTGGGCATGCAGGTGGCCGTCATCGAATACGCCCGCAACGTGCTGGGCTGGACAGATGCCAACTCCACCGAGTTCGACAAGTCCAGCGGCCATCCGGTCGTCGGCCTGATCACCGAATGGCAGGACGCTACCGGCGCGACCGAAGTGCGCACCGAAGCTTCCGACCTGGGCGGCACCATGCGCCTGGGCGCCCAGGAGTGCCTGCTGTCTGCCGGTACCCTGGTGCATGACTGCTACGGCAAGGAAGTCATCGTCGAGCGTCACCGTCACCGCTACGAAGTGAACAACAACCTGCGTCCGCAACTGGAAGCTGCCGGCCTGAAGATTTCCGGCCGCTCCGGCGACGGCGCGCTGGTGGAAGTCGTGGAAGCGCCGGACCATCCGTGGTTCGTGGCTTGCCAGTTCCACCCGGAATTCACTTCCACCCCGCGTGATGGCCACCCGCTGTTCAGCGGCTTCGTCAACGCCGCCCTGAAGCAAGCCGGGAAAGCCTGAACATGACCCAGAAGATCATCCGCGTCGGGGATATCCAGATTGGCAACGACCTGCCGTTCGTGCTGTTCGGCGGCATGAACGTGCTGGAGTCGCGCGACCTGGCGATGCAGGTCTGCGAAGAGTACGTGAAGGTCACCGAGAAGCTCGGTATCCCCTACGTGTTCAAGGCCAGCTTCGACAAGGCCAACCGTTCCTCGATCACCTCGTTCCGTGGTCCCGGCATGGAAGAAGGGCTGAAGATCTTCGAAGAGATCAAGAAGACCTTCAAGGTGCCGGTCATTACCGACGTGCACGAGCCCCATCAGGCTGCTCCGGTGGCCGAGGTCTGCGACATCATCCAGCTGCCGGCCTTCCTGTCCCGGCAGACCGACCTGGTCGTGGCCATGGCCCAGACCCGCGCGGTGATCAACATCAAGAAGGCCCAGTTCCTCGCGCCGCAGGAGATGAAACACATCCTGCGCAAGTGCGAGGAGGCGGGTAACGACCAGCTGATCCTCTGCGAGCGTGGTTCCTCCTTCGGGTACAACAACCTGGTAGTGGACATGCTCGGCTTCGGCATCATGAAGCAGTTCGAGTACCCGGTGTTCTTCGACGTGACCCACGCCCTGCAGATGCCGGGTGGTCGCGCCGATTCCGCCGGCGGCCGCCGCGCTCAGGTCACCGACCTGGCGAAGGCCGGCATGAGCCAGGGCCTCGCCGGCCTGTTCCTGGAGGCCCACCCGGACCCCGAGAACGCCAAGTGCGACGGTCCGTGCGCCCTGCGCCTGAACAAGCTCGAGCCTTTCCTGTCCCAGCTCAAGCAGCTGGACGACCTGGTCAAGGGTTTCCCCATTATCGAGACTGCCTGAGAATCCGCTCGATGCTGCCTTGAGCGGGCATCGAGCAGGTTCTGATGTCTCACCAGCCGCCCCGTTTATCTCTATCTTCGGAGTGTTATCAAGAATGGCAAAGATCGTCGACATCAAGGGCCGTGAGGTCCTGGACTCCCGCGGCAACCCGACCGTTGAAGCGGACGTGATCCTGGACAACGGCATCGTCGGCAGCGCTTGCGCCCCGTCCGGTGCATCCACCGGTTCCCGCGAGGCTCTCGAACTGCGCGATGGCGACAAGAGCCGTTACCTGGGCAAGGGCGTGCTGAAAGCCGTGGCCAACATCAATGGCCCGATCCGCGACCTGCTGCTGGGCAAGGACGCGGCTGACCAGAAAGGTCTGGATCACGCGATGATCGACCTCGACGGCACCGAGAACAAAGGCAAGCTGGGCGCCAACGCCATCCTGGCCGTCTCCCTGGCTGCCGCCAAGGCGGCCGCTCAGGCCAAGGGCGTGCCGCTGTACGCGCACATCGCCGACCTGAACGGCACCCCGGGCCAGTACTCCATGCCGGTGCCGATGATGAACATCATCAACGGTGGCGAGCACGCCGATAACAACGTCGATATCCAGGAGTTCATGGTCCAGCCGGTTGGCGCGAAGAACTTCGCCGACGCACTGCGCATGGGCGCCGAGATCTTCCACCACCTCAAGGCCGTGCTGAAGGCTCGTGGCCTGAACACTGCCGTAGGTGACGAAGGCGGCTTCGCGCCGAACCTGGCCTCCAACGAAGACGCCCTGGCCGCCATCGCCGAAGCTGTCGCCAACGCCGGCTACAAGCTGGGCGAAGACGTGACCCTGGCCCTGGACTGCGCTTCCTCCGAGTTCTTCAAGGACGGCCAGTACGACCTGGAAGGCGAAGGCAAGGTGTTCAGCGCCGAAGGTTTCGCCGACTACCTGGCCGGCCTGACCCAGCGCTACCCGATCATCTCCATCGAAGACGGCATGGACGAGTCCGACTGGGCTGGCTGGAAAGTTCTGACCGACAAGATCGGCGAGAAGGTGCAGCTGGTCGGTGACGACCTGTTCGTGACCAACACCAAGATCCTCAAGCGCGGCATCGACGAGAAGATCGGCAACTCGATCCTGATCAAGTTCAACCAGATCGGCTCGCTGACCGAGACCCTGGAAGCCATCCAGATGGCCAAGGCTGCCGGCTTCACCGCGGTGATCTCGCACCGTTCGGGCGAAACCGAGGACAGCACCATCGCTGACCTGGCCGTCGGCACTGCCGCTGGTCAGATCAAGACCGGTTCCCTCTGCCGTTCCGACCGCGTGTCCAAGTACAACCAGCTGCTGCGCATCGAAGAGCAGCTGGGCGCCAAGGCGCCGTACCGTGGTCGCGCGGAATTCCGCGGCTGATCCTAGTCTGGTACGGTGAAGGGGTGGCAGGAGCCACCCCTTTGCGTATGGAGCTGATGGTTTGAGGTTACGTAGCCCTTACTGGCTGTTCGTCGTGCTGATCCTGGCGCTGGCCGGCCTGCAGTATCGCCTGTGGGTTGGCGATGGCAGCCTGGCGCAGGTGCGCGACCTGCAGAAGCAGATCGCCGACCAGCAGGGCGAGAACGAGCGCCTGCTCGAGCGTAACCGCATCCTCGAGGCGGAAGTCGCTGAGCTCAAGAAAGGCACCGAGACCGTCGAGGAGCGTGCGCGCCACGAACTCGGCATGGTCAAGGACAAGGAAACCCTCTACCAGCTCGCGCAATGACCACTCCCGCCTTCTGGGCCGTGATCCCGGCCGCCGGCATCGGTTCGCGGATGCGCGCCGACCGCCCCAAACAATACCTCGACCTTGCCGGTCGCAGCATTCTCGAACGCACCCTGGACTGCTTCCTTGGCCATCCCCGGCTGAAGGGGCTGGTGGTGTGCCTGGCCGCCGACGATCCCTGGTGGCCGACCCTGCCGAGCGCTTCCAATGAGTTGATCCAGCGTGCAGACGGTGGCCGCGAGCGCGCCGATTCCGTGCTCAATGGCTTGCTGCGCCTGACTGAGCTGGGGGCTGGCAGCGACGACTGGGTGCTGGTGCACGATGCTGCGCGGCCAAATCTGGCGCGTACCGATCTGGACCGCCTGCTGAGCGAGCTGGAATTCGACGCCGTGGGTGGCCTGCTCGGCGTGCCCGCGCGGGATACCCTGAAGCGCGTCGGCGCTGATGGCCGCGTGGTGGAAACCATCGACCGCAGCGTGGTCTGGCAGGCCTATACCCCGCAGATGTTCCGCCTCGGCGCGTTGCATCGCGCGCTGGCCGATGCGCTGGTGGCCGACGCGGCCATCACCGACGAGGCTTCTGCCATGGAGTGGGCAGGCTATGCGCCGCGCCTGGTGGAAGGCCGCGTTGACAACATCAAGGTCACTACCCCGGAAGACCTGCAGCGCCTGCAGCGCAGCTTCGCCAAGCACTGATTTTTCGTAAGCGTCTTATGGATGTAATTCGCCGTCAGCTCCTGTCATTGGGCGACGGGGTGCGTCCGTAGGAGCGAACCTTGTCCGCGAAATCCTGCAGGGAAATCGCGGATAAGAGCCGCTCCTACAAAAGCAGCCTTATCCCGGTACCGTAGGGCGAATAATCTGGAACAGATTATCCGCCGGCTTTATCCGGCGGATAACGCTGGCGCGTTATCCGCCCTACGACACCGGCTTCAGCCCAGCAGCGGCACTTCGATCAGGAAGCGGAACAGCGCCCCATGCTGCTCCACCGCCAGGCAGTGATAGCCATGGCGCTGGGTGTCTTCCGGAATGCCGTGCACCGACTGCGAACAGTCGGTGATCACCTCCAGCAGATCGCCCGGCTTGAGCGTCTCCAGGGTTTCCAGGGTGGCGATGGCGTTGTACGGGCAGTGTTCGCCGCGCAGATCAAGCGACAGCGTCGGCGTCTTGGTGTCGGGCATCGGTGGTTTTCCGTTTGCGGGTGAAGCGTTGCGCGTTGAGTTGCACCAGCAGCATGCACAGGGCGAGGCCGGCAAAGGTGATCAGCAGGCCGCCGCCGGGGCCGAACTCCTGCAACAGATTGAGCTTGGGATAGGGCAGGGCGAGGCTGGTGCCGAGCTGGTCCCAGTACACCGCGACCAGAGTGCCGCCGATCACGTTGCCGACGCCCACCACCCAGAAGTGCACCTGGCCTTCCATGGAACGGTACATCCAGCCGGTCTCGCAGCCGCCGGCCAGCACGATGCCGATGCCGAACAGCACGCCGCCGATCACCGCGTTCGGGCCCATCCAGAAGATCTTCGGCGGCAGGCCATTGTGGATCGCCGCGAAGGTGCCGACGCAGGCGGCCGCCATGCCCAGCAGGATGCCCAGCGCGGCCTGGGTCCGGCCGGTGGTCCAGAGGTCGCGGGCGGCACTGGTGAAGCAGATCTGCGCGCGCTCGATCAGGCCGCCGAACAGCAGGCCGAACAGGCAGGCCATGCCCAGCACCAGCGAGACCTCGAAGCGCCAGGCGGCGAACAGCGCAGCGACGGCCAGAACCCCCATGCCCAGGCGCCACTGCAGCTTGGCGCGGCGGGCGAGTGTCTCGGCATTCGGCAAGGCTGCTGCCTTGCCGCCTACCTTCAGCGGAATGCGCAGGATGGGCAGCAGGCTGATCTTCACGCCGAACCAGGCGCCGATCACAGTGGAGAACATGAAGGCCCAGGCGTGCACCGAGAACATCGGGATGCCGGTGAAGAACGCGGCGAGATTGCAGCCCATGGCCAGGCGCGCGCCAAAGCCGGCGATCACACCGCCGATCAGGCCCTGCAGTAGGCGGCGCTTGCTGGTCGGCCAGCGCAGGCTGACGTTGCCGGCCCAGAGCGCGCAGGCCAGCGCGCCGAGGAACATGCCGATGATCATCACGCCATCGATGCGATCCAGCGGCGTGCCTTGCAGGCCGATGAGCTTGAAGTAGCTCCATTCCTGGGGCTGCAGGCCGAACCAGGACAGCACGTGGCCGCCCCAGCGGGTGAATTCGCCGGTGACCGCCCAGAAGGTGCCGGTCATGGCGAAGTAGTAGGCCGAGATGACGCCCAGGGCGACCAGGGTCGGCAGTGGCGACCAGAAGCGCAGGAGATAGCGCTCGCGGAAGGAAGAAAGGGCTGACATCTCGTCGTCCTTGATTGGAAGGGTGGAAAACCGCCCATTCTAGCGGTCCAGACCTGGACCTGCCTGCTCTAGGACAAGGGAGAAGGCTGCAGATGCTGCAGGCCTTCCTTCAGATGATCCACGAGCTGTCGTACCTTCGGCGACAGGTGCCGCTGCTGTGGATAAAGTGCCCAGACCCCGGTGTTGGGCGGCTGGTGCGCTTCCAGCAGGGATATCAGGCTGCCGCTGCGCAGGTGTTCCAGCACGTAGTAGTCCGGCAACTGGCACAGGCCGAAACCGCGCAACGCCGCGTCCAGCACCGCCTGGCCGCTGTTACAGCGCCAGTTGCCCTGCACCCGGTGCTGGGTCTCGCGCCCGTCTTCGAGGAAGCTCCACTGGTCGCTGCTGCCCACCAGGCAATTGTGCTGCGGCAGTTCGGTGACGCTCTGCGGCGTGCCGTGGCGGGCGAGGTAGTCCGGTGTGGCGCAGAGGTACATCACGCGGGGCGCGAGGCGCGTCGCCACCAGCCGCGAATCGCTCAGGCGGCCGAGACGGATCGCCAGGTCGAAGCCCTCGTGGAGCAGATCAAGCTGTCGGTTGGACAGTTCAATCTCCACCCGCAGTTGCGGAAACTGCGCCATGAACTCGTTCACCAGCGGCACCACGAAACGCTCGCCGTAGGCCACAGCGCAAGTCATGCGCAGCAGGCCCTTGGGTTCGGCGGAGAGGTCGCAGACCGCGCGCAACGCTTCCTCGCGGGCGTCCTGCAGGCGCCGGCAATGCTGCAGGAAGGTCTGCCCGGCTTCGCTCAGCGTCACTTTGCGCGTGTTGCGGTAGAGCAGGCGGGTTTGCAGTCGCTCCTCAAGTCGTGCGACCTGGCGGCTGACATGAGACGAGGACACCCCGAGGCGTTCCGCGGCGGCGGTGAATTGGCCGGTTTCGGCGACGGCGACGAATTCGTCCAGTCCTTCCCAGCGGTGCATCTGGATTATCCCTGTATGGCAATAATGTTTTGATTATTGCCTGATTATTCCCTGAAACGGGGTTTTCTACACTTCCAAGGCTTTGGGGCATGCTTTTGCCGCTTTGCCCCGAACGCTCCCCGACGTGGCCACGGCCCGTCCCGGTTTCTCGGCCGCCGCGCCGAACCCGTCCGCCCAAGGCGGGCGTTGTCGTTTTCCTTCGTTCAGGAGTCTCCAGATGATCAAGTCCCGTGCCGCCGTCGCCTTCGCCCCCAACCAGCCGTTGGAAATCGTCGAAGTGGATGTGGCGCCGCCGCAGAAGGGCGAAGTGCTGGTGCGCATCGTCGCCACCGGTGTCTGCCACACCGACGCGTACACCCTGTCCGGCCAGGATTCCGAGGGCGTGTTCCCGTGCATCCTCGGTCACGAAGGCGGCGGCATTGTCGAGGCGGTGGGCGAGGGCGTGACTTCGCTGAAAGTGGGCGACCACGTGATCCCGCTGTACACCGCAGAATGTCGCGAGTGCAAATTCTGCAAATCCGGCAAGACCAATCTCTGCCAGGCCGTGCGCGCTACCCAGGGCAAGGGCCTGATGCCCGATGGCACCAGCCGCTTCTCCTACAAGGGCGAGCCCATTTTCCATTACATGGGTTGCTCGACCTTCTCCGAATACACCGTGCTGCCGGAAATCTCCCTGGCGAAGATCCCCGAGGAAGCCCCGCTGGAGAAGGTCTGCCTGCTCGGTTGCGGCGTGACCACCGGCATCGGCGCCGTGCTGAACACCGCCAAGGTGGAAGAGGGCGCCACCGTCGCTATCTTCGGCCTTGGCGGCATCGGCCTGGCGGCGATCATCGGCGCCAGGATGGCCAAGGCCTCGCGCATCATCGCGGTGGACATCAATCCGGCCAAGTTCGACATCGCCAGGGAACTGGGCGCCACCGACTTCGTCAATCCGAAGGATCATCAGAAGCCGATCCAGGAAGTGATCGTCGAAATGACTGATGGTGGTGTGGACTATTCCTTCGAGTGTGTGGGCAACGTCCAGCTGAT
This sequence comes from Pseudomonas sp. Pseusp97, assembly GCF_047304025.1. Classification (NCBI taxonomy): domain Bacteria; kingdom Pseudomonadati; phylum Pseudomonadota; class Gammaproteobacteria; order Pseudomonadales; family Pseudomonadaceae; genus Pseudomonas; species Pseudomonas sp. Pseusp97. The sequence goes on from NZ_JBGLYK010000001.1 coordinate 90,634, forward strand.
GCGTGCGGCGCTGGAGTGCTGCCACAAGGGCTGGGGCGAATCCACCATCATCGGTGTTGCCGGTGCCGGCCAGGAAATCAGCACCCGTCCGTTCCAGTTGGTCACCGGCCGCGTCTGGCGCGGTTCCGCCTTCGGCGGCGTGAAGGGGCGTACCGAGCTGCCCAGCTACGTAGAAAAGGCGCAGAAGGGCGAAATCCCGCTGGATACCTTCATCACCCACACCATGGGCCTGGAGAAGATCAACGAGGCCTTCGACCTGATGCACGAAGGCAAGAGCATTCGCTCCGTCATCCATTACTGATCGACATGCCGGGGCGCGCATGCGTCCCGGCCTTGCAGGAAGGAGAACTCCATGACGGATTCCATCGAACTCATCAGCAGCCAGAAGAGCTTCGGCGGCTGGCACCAGCGCTACCGCCACCGTTCCGCCACCCTCGGCTGCGACATGGTCTTCGCGGTTTACCTGCCGCCCCAGGCCGAGCCCGAGGCGGGACTGCCGGTACTCTACTGGCTGTCCGGCCTGACCTGCACCGACGAGAACTTCATGCAGAAGGCCGGCGCCCAGCGCATGGCCGCCGAGCTGGGGATCGTCATCGTCGCGCCGGACACCAGCCCGCGTGGACCGGAAGTGCCGGGCGATCCGGACGGCGCATGGGACTTCGGCCTCGGCGCCGGCTTCTACGTCAACGCCACCCAGGAACCCTGGGCGCGTCACTACCGCATGCACGACTACGTGGTGCAGGAGTTGCCCGCGTTGATCGAGGCGAACTTCCCGGTTTCCCAGAAGCGCGGCATCAGCGGGCATTCCATGGGCGGCCACGGCGCGCTGATCTGCGCCCTGCGCAATCCCGGCCGCTATCTGTCGCTGTCGGCGTTTGCGCCCATTACGCATCCCAGCGATTGCCCCTGGGGCCAGAAAGCCCTGGGTCGTTTCCTGGGCGAAGATCCGGCCGCGTGGCGCGAGTGGGATGCCGTGGAGTTGCTGGCGAACGCCAGCGAGCGCCTGCCGATCCTGGTGGACCAGGGCGACCGCGACGATTTCCTTACGGTACAGCTCAAGCCCGGAGCCCTGCGCGAAGCCGCAGCAGCTACCGGCCACCCGCTGGAACTGCGCCTGCAGCCCGGCTACGACCACAGCTACTACTTCATTGCGAGCTTCATCGAAGATCACCTGCGCCACCATGCCGCGGCGCTCTGTGGCTGACGCCCTTGGCGCGGTGATCCGGTAGAATCGACGCCCTGACATCTACAGGGCGTTTTTTCATGCGTATCGGACATGGCTACGACGTGCACCGCTTCGGCGAGGGCGACTTCATCACCCTGGGCGGCGTGCGTATTCCCCACAAGTTCGGGCTCGTTGCCCACTCCGACGGCGACGTGCTGCTGCACGCGCTCTCCGATGCCCTGCTGGGCGCCTGTGCGCTGGGCGATATCGGCAAGCACTTCCCCGACACCGACCCGCAGTTCAAGGGCGCCGACAGCCGCGCGCTGCTGCGCCATGTGCTGAGCCTGGTAGAGGCCAAGGGCTGGAAAGTGGAAAACGTCGATACCACCATCATCGCCCAGGCACCAAAGATGGCGCCGCACATCCAGACCATGCGCGAGACCATCGCAGCCGACCTGAAGGTTGAACTGGACCAGGTCAACGTCAAGGCCACCACCACCGAGAAACTCGGCTTTACCGGCCGTGAAGAGGGCATTGCCGTCCACGCCGTCGCCCTGCTGGTTTGCGCATGACCGAGCTGGAACTGCTGGGCCCGCGCGCCCATGGCGATGCCTGCGGAAGTGCCGTGCTCAAGGCTGTGGCGGAAGACTTCCAGGTCGACGAAGTGCTGGACATCCCCCTCTCCGGTGACGGCGAGCACCTCTGGCTGTGGGTGGAGAAGCGCGGCCTGAACACCGAGGAAGCTGCCCGCCGGCTGGCCCGCGCTGCCGGCGTACCGGTGAAGATGATCAGCTACGCCGGCCTCAAGGATCGCCAGGCGCTGACCCGACAGTGGTTCAGCCTGCATCTGCCGGGCAAGTCCGATCCCGACCTCGCCGCCGCCGAGGACGACAGCCTGCGCATCCTCGAACGCAATCGCCATCGCCGCAAACTGCAGCGCGGCGCGCATTCGGCCAATGGCTTCACCCTGCGCCTGACCGAACTCACGGCGGATCGCGAACAGCTCGAGGCGCGTCTGACGGCAATAGTCGCCCAGGGGGTGCCGAACTACTTCGGCACCCAGCGTTTCGGCCATGACGGCGGCAACGTATTCGACGCCCGGGGCTTCGCCCAGCGCGGCAAGCTGCCGGAGCATCGCAACATGCGCTCGCGCCTGCTCTCGGCGGCGCGCAGCTACCTCTTCAACCAGGTCCTGGCCCGCCGCGTGGCGGAGGGGAGCTGGAACCAGGCGCAGGTCGGCGACCTGCTGGCCTTCACCGACAGTCGCAGCTTCTTCCCCGCCGGCGAAGCGGAATGCTCCGACCCACGCCTCGCTGCGCTGGACCTGCACCCCACCGGGCCAATGTGGGGCGAGGGCGACTCACCGGCCAGCCACCGCCCCGGAGAGATCGAGCGCGCCGTGCAGCAAGGCGAGATGGCGCTTTGCCAATGGCTCGCCAGTGCGGACATGGCGCACGAACGGCGCATTCTGCGCCTCCCCATCCCGAGCCTTACATGGCATTATCCCGCCCCTGACATTCTGCAACTGGAATTCGTCCTGCCGGCTGGCTGCTTCGCCACCGTGGTAGTGCGCGAGCTGATCGACCTCGTGCCGGCAGGGCAGACGGAAAGCCCATGCGCATATTGATTGCCAACGACGACGGGGTCACTGCACCCGGTATCGCCGCGCTTCACGACGCGCTGTCCGATTATGCGGACTGCATCGTGATCGCCCCGGAAGCCGATCGTAGCGGAGCGAGCAGCTCGCTGACGCTGGATCGGCCGCTGCATCCCCATCGCCTGGGCAATGGTTTCATCAGCCTCAATGGCACTCCGACCGACTGCGTGCACCTGGGCCTCAACGGCCTGCTCGAAGAAGTGCCGGAGATGGTCGTCTCGGGCATCAACCTCGGCGCCAACCTGGGTGACGACGTGCTCTATTCGGGCACCGTGGCGGCTGCGCTGGAAGGGCGCTTCCTGTCCCGTCCGGCCTTCGCCTTCTCGCTGTGTTCGCGGCTGACCGACAACCTGCCGGCGGCCATGCACTTCGCCCGCCTGCTGGTGGAGTCTCACGAGAAGCTCGAGCTGCCACCTCGCACCGTGCTCAATGTGAACATTCCCAACCTGCCGCTGGAGCGCATCAAGGGCATCCAGCTGACCCGCCTGGGTCATCGCGCGCGCGCCAAGCCGCCGGTCAAGGTGGTCAATCCGCGCGGCAAGGAAGGCTACTGGATCGCTGCCGCCGGCGATGCCGAGGACGGTGGCGAAGGCACCGATTTCCACGCGGTGATGCAGGGTTACGTCTCCGTCACGCCGCTGCAGATGGACCGGACCTACCGGGAGGCGTTCAATGTCCTTGGCGACTGGCTCGGGGGGCTCGACCATGGCCAATGAATTGTCGCGTCGCGGCGGGATCGGCATGACTTCCCAGCGCACCCGTGAACGCCTGATCCAGCGTCTGTACGAAGAGGGACTGTCCAACGCCCACGTGCTCGAGGTGATCCGTCGCACACCGCGCCACCTGTTCGTGGACGAGGCGTTGTCGCACCGCGCCTACGAAGATACCGCGCTGCCCATCGGGCACAACCAGACCATCTCGCAGCCCTTCATGGTGGCGCGGATGACCGAGCTGCTGCTCGCCGCCGGCCCGCTGGACAAGGTACTGGAGATCGGTACCGGCTCCGGCTACCAGACCGCCGTGCTGTCGCAACTGGTGGAGCGGGTGTTCTCCGTCGAGCGCATCCAGGCCCTGCAGGATCGCGCCAAGGAGCGACTTGCGGAGCTAAACCTGAGAAATGTTGTCTTTCGTTGGGGCGATGGCTGGGAAGGCTGGCCCGCCCTGGCGCCTTACAACGGCATCATCGTCACCGCAGCAGCTGCTGAAGTGCCACAGGCGTTGCTGGATCAGCTGGCACCCGGGGGGAGGCTGGTGATTCCGGTTGGTGGCGGCGAAGTGCAGCAACTGATGCTGATTGTCCGCACCGAGGACGGCTTCCAGCGCCAGGTGCTGGATTCCGTGCGTTTCGTCCCGCTGCTCAACGGTCCGCTAGGCTGAGAGCAGGCCGGGCGAGGCTGCGGTAACTGCCGGCCAGTGAGGCTGGACGTCAATTCATGGATAAGGGGGATGGGTGAGCTTGACAGCGACCCTGTGTCAACGGAACTGGATCAAGGGCCTGGGCCACGCATTGGTGGCCATTGCCGTCTGCTCTCTGCTGGCGGCCTGTTCTTCGACTTCGCGCAGCACCACCACCGTGGTGGACCGCAACGCCCAGCAGAAGCCGACGGTCACCACCGGCCAGTACGTGGTGCGTCCCGGCGACACCCTGTACTCCATCGCCTTCCGCTACGGTTGGGACTGGAAAGCCCTGGCTGCACGCAACAACATCTCCGCCCCGTACACCATTCGCCCCGGGCAGGCCATCCGCTTCGATGGTGGCTCGTCGAAAGCGCCGTCCGTCGCTAAAAACGCCACGCCCGTCGCGCCGGTAGTCGTCAACAAACCGGCTGCACCGCCGGAAGGTGCCAGTAAACCGACCACTCCGGCTGTCACGGCGCCGGCGCAGCCGCCCGCCAGCGGCGGAACTCCGGCGGTCGCCGGCGGAGCGCCGGGCGGCTGGATATGGCCAACCAATGGCACTCTTATTGGGCGTTTTGCATCAAACGGCAGTTTGAATAAAGGGATTGATATAGCCGGGCAATTGGGCCAGCCTGTCCTAGCTGCGTCCAATGGCACGGTGGTGTACGCCGGTAGTGGTTTGCGGGGCTACGGCGAACTCGTGATCATCAAGCACAGCGATACCTACGTAAGCGCCTACGGTCACAACCGCAGGCTGCTGGTGCGGGAAGGGCAACAGGTCAAAGTCGGGCAGAACATTGCCGAGATGGGCTCCACAGGGACCGACCGGGTGAAGCTGCACTTCGAGATTCGCCGCCAGGGTAAACCTGTAGATCCGCTGCAATACCTGCCAAGTCGTTGATATTTGCTGTTCCCCTGCGTGGGTGAGCGGGCCCAGGTGTCCTAAGGATAAGGAAACACCCGGGCTTGTTGTCGAACTCAGCAAGGGATAACGACATGGCACTTAAAAAAGAAGGGCCGGAGTTTGACGTCGATGATGAAGTGCTTCTGCTGGAGCCCGGCATCATCCTCGAAGAGTCATTTGCCGAAGAGCAGGTATCGCTTCGAGTCACTCCTAAAGCCACCTCACTCTCGTCTCTCAAGCAACACAAGCACATCGACTACAGCCGCGCACTCGACGCGACCCAGCTGTATCTGAATGAAATCGGTTTCTCGCCGCTCCTGACTCCGGAAGAGGAAGTCCATTTCGCGCGCCTCGCGCAGAAGGGCGACCCGGCCGGTCGGCGGCGAATGATCGAAAGCAACCTGCGTCTGGTGGTGAAGATCGCGCGGCGTTACGTCAATCGCGGTCTGTCCCTGCTCGACCTGATCGAAGAGGGCAACCTCGGGCTGATCCGCGCGGTGGAGAAATTCGACCCCGAGCGCGGCTTCCGCTTCTCCACCTACGCAACCTGGTGGATTCGTCAGACCATCGAACGGGCCATCATGAACCAGACCCGCACCATCCGGTTGCCGATCCATGTGGTGAAGGAGCTCAACGTCTATCTGCGGGCCGCGCGCGAGCTGACCCACAAGCTGGACCACGAGCCGTCGCCCGAGGAAATCGCCAACCTGCTTGAAAAACCGGTGGACGAGGTCAAGCGGATGCTCGGTCTGAACGAGCGGGTCACTTCAGTGGATGTATCCCTGGGCCCGGACTCGGACAAGACCCTGCTCGACACCCTGACCGATGATCGTCCCACCGATCCTTGCGAACTGCTGCAGGACGACGACCTCAGCGAAAGCATCGATCTCTGGCTGTCGGAACTGACCGACAAGCAGCGCGAGGTGGTGATTCGCCGCTTCGGACTGCGCGGCCATGAAAGCAGCACCCTGGAAGAAGTTGGCCAGGAAATCGGTCTGACCCGTGAGCGGGTCCGGCAGATCCAGGTCGAGGCGCTCAAGCGTCTGCGCGAGATCCTGGAGAAAAACGGCCTGTCGAGCGACGCACTGTTCCAGTAGCGCCCAGGTCGACATCGAAGAAGCCCGGATGATTCCGGGCTTTTTTATGCGCCATGATGTAAGCATTCGCTTACACAATGTGTGAGCGTTCAGCTTGAAATGTCGCCAGCCTCAACTTCCATTCTGCCTATCTATTTGTTTTATAAGTATTTTTTTGTTTTGGTAGCGACTGGGTGGAGGGGGTGTGCGCAAGTGCCCCAGTTGCCGGGTTCCGGCAGGCGGGTAATATCACCCCTGCGTACACGGAAAGGCGCAGGCCGGTAAGGATGTCGGTCAGGAACCCCCGCAGGATGCGGTTCATCAGGATGATGAAGAAGGGAAGAAAGAGTGGGCGGGTTCTCCCGCCCCTTTTTTTTGCCCGCAGAAAATGACTGCCCAGAATGCAGAAAGGCCCGCTTGAAGCGGGCCTTTTCTTTTTCTGAAGTCAGCGGCGATCAGCGCTCCAGATACTGCATCTTGTTCGGCTTGCCGTCCCACTCTTCGGCGTCCGGCAGGGAATCCTTCTTCTCGGTGATGTTCGGCCATACATCGGCCAGATCCTTGTTCAGCTCGATGAATTCCTGCATGCCATCCGGGACTTCATCCTCGGAGAAGATAGCCTGTGCCGGGCACTCCGGTTCGCACAGGGCGCAGTCGATGCACTCATCCGGGTGGATGACCAGGAAGTTCGGGCCTTCGTAGAAGCAGTCCACCGGGCATACTTCCACGCAGTCGGTGTATTTGCACTTGATGCAGTTGTCGGTGACGACGAAGGTCATTTCTAATTTTCTCCTCAGGCGGGCGGCTAAGCGCGCGCGATTCTAGCAGCTTGTCCAGTGGTCCGTCAGACCCGCATCTTCCATGCATATAACAATTCGAGAGCTTGACGCGGCGTAAGGTCATCGGGGCTGACACGCATCAGCTCTTCGACAATCGGGTGCGGCAGGCTGGCGAACAGGTCGCTTTGCAGCGGTGCCGGACTTTTCGAGTCGCTCGGCCGCGGCATTTCGTGGGGCAGGCTGGTGGTTTCCAGGCGCGACAGGTGTTCCCGGGCGCGCTGGATGACGGCACCCGGCACGCCGGCCAGTTGCGCAACCGCCAAGCCGTAGCTCTGGCTGGCCGGCCCGGGCAATACATGGTGCAGGAACACGATGCGCTCGTTGTGCTCGGTGGCGTTCAGGTGGACGTTGGCCACCGCGGGCTCGCTTTCGGGCAGAACGGTCAGTTCGAAATAGTGCGTGGCGAACAGCGTAAAGGCACGCAGCTTGGCCAGATGCTCGGCGGCGGACCAGGCCAGCGACAGGCCATCGAAGGTGCTGGTGCCGCGTCCCACTTCGTCCATCAGCACCAGGCTGCGGTCGCTGGCGTTGTGCAGGATATTGGCGGTTTCACTCATCTCCACCATGAAGGTGGAGCGGCCGCCGGCGAGATCGTCGGAAGAGCCGATGCGGGTGAAGATGCGGTCCACCAGGGACAGTTCGCAACGCGCCGCGGGGACGAAGCTGCCGATATGGGCCAGCAGCACGATCAGCGCAGTTTGACGCATATAGGTAGATTTACCGCCCATGTTCGGGCCGGTAATCACCAACATGCGGGTGTCTTCATTCAGGTTCAGGTCATTGGCGACGAACGGCGTATCGAGCACCTGTTCGACCACCGGATGCCGGCCCTGCTCGATGAGGATGCCGGACTCTTCGACGAAGCGCGGGCGGTTCAGGTCGAGATTCAGCGCGCGCTCGGCCAGGTTGGACAGCACGTCCAGTTCGGCCAGGGCGGCTGCGGTGTCCTGCAGCGGCGCCAATTGGCCGATCAGCAGCTCCAGCAGCTCCTCGTAGAGCTGTTTTTCACGGGCCAGGGCGCGGCTCTGCGCCGACAGCGCCTTGTCTTCGAAGGCTTTCAGCTCCGGGGTGATGAAACGCTCGGCGCCTTTGAGCGTCTGGCGGCGGATGTAGTCCGCCGGCGCCTGTTCGGCCTGCACGCGGGGCAGTTCGATGTAGTAGCCGTGGATGCGGTTGTAGCCGACCTTCAGGTTCGGCAGGCCGGTGCGGGCCTTTTCGCGAGTCTCCAGGTCCATCAGGTACTGCCCGGCGTTTTCGCTGAGCATCTGCAGTTCGTCCAGCTCGGCGTCATAGCCGCGGGCGATGACGCCGCCGTCGCGGATCACCGCTGGCGGGTTCTCGATCACCGCGCGGGCCAGGAGGTCTGCCAGTTCCGGATAGGTACGGATGCTGGCGGCCAGTTCGCCCAGGTGCGGAGCTTCCAGCTCGGTCATGCCGTTCTGCAGTGCCGGCAGCGCGGCGAGGGCATCGCGCAGGCGCGCTAGGTCGCGCGGGCGGGCATTGCGCAGGCCGATACGGGCGAGGATTCGCTCGACGTCACCGATTTCCTTCAGCTGCGGCTGGAGGATTTCGAAGCGATAGCGTTCCAGCAGGCAGGTAATGGAGTCCTGGCGAGCCTCGAGCACGGCGCGGTCACGCAGCGGGCGGTTCAGCCAGCGGGTCAGCAGTCGGCTGCCCATGGCGGTCTGGCAGCGGTCGACCACCGATTGCAGGGTGTTGTCGCGACCGCCGGCGAGGTTGATGTCCAGCTCCAGGTTGCGGCGGGTGGCTCCATCGAGGATCACGGTGTCGTCGATCCGCTCATGACGCAGGCTGCGCAGGTGCGGCAGGGCGGTTCGCTGGGTTTCCCTGGCATAAGCCAGCAGGCAGCCGGCGGCGCCGATGGCAAGGGTCAGCTCCTGGCAACCGAAGCCCTTGAGGTCCTGTACGCCGAACTGCTGGCAGAGGCTCTTCTTCGCCGAGTCCCGGTCGAAGTCCCAGGGCGCCCGGCGGTGCGCGCCACGGCGTTTCTCCGCTGGCAGCCCCTGGGGCCAGTCGTCGGGGATCAGCAGCTCGGCGGGATTCAGGCGCTCCAGTTCGGCCAGCAGGGTTTCCCAGCCTTTTATTTCCTGGACGTTGAAACGGCCGCTGGTGATATCCAGCACGGCCAGGCCGAACAGGCGCTCATCGCCCAGCACGGCGGCGATCAGGTTGTCGCGGCGTTCGTCGAGCAGCGCCTCGTCGCTCACGGTACCGGGAGTCAGGATGCGCACGACCTGGCGCTCCACGGGCCCCTTGCTGGTGGCCGGGTCGCCGATCTGTTCGCAGATCACCACCGATTCGCCGAGCTTCACCAATTTGGCCAGGTAGCCTTCGGCGGAGTGGAAGGGAATGCCGGCCATGGGGATCGAGTTGCCGGCGGACTGGCCGCGTGCGGTCAGGGTGATGTCCAGCAGCTTGGCGGCTTTCTTGGCGTCCTCGTAGAACAGCTCGTAGAAGTCGCCCATGCGGTAGAACATCAGTTGGTCCGGGTGCTGGTTCTTCAGCTTCCAGTACTGCTGCATCATGGGAGTGTGGGCGGAGAGGTCGCTCTGACTCATGGCTTCTGGCTGTCCGGCTTCAACATGCAAAAGCGCCTAGTGTACGGTATCCGCCTGGCCTTCTTTAACCCCGGAGCGCACTGTGTCTGTTACCGATTCCTTTCTTACCGAGCTCTCCGCCCGGCTGGGCGCGCGCCTTGCGGCCAATCGACTGCGTGTCACCACCGCGGAGTCCTGCACCGGCGGCGGGATCGCCGAGGCGATTACCCGTATTTCCGGAAGCTCCGCCTGGTTCGAGGCGGGCTACGTCACCTATTCCAATAGCCAGAAGACCCGTCAGCTGGAGGTGCCGGCTGAGTTGTTCGCGCAAGTCGGCGCGGTGAGCCGCGAGGTGGTCGAGGCAATGGTTACCGGGGCATTGCCTCGCAGTGGAGCGGATATCGCTGTAGCGGTCAGCGGTATTGCCGGGCCCGACGGCGGTTCTGCCGAGAAGCCGGTGGGCACCGTCTGGCTCGCCTGGAGGAAAGGCGAACAGGTCTTCAGCGAGCGTCGTCTGTATGCCGGCGATCGGCAAGCGGTACGCCGGCAGACCGTGGCGACCGCTCTGGAAGGGCTGTTACGACTGGCGGACGGGGAAAATCCGCTTCAGGGGTAGGCGAGCGGCTTGCCCTGTGGAATAATACTGGCTACTTATACAGTTGTTCGTGGCCGCCCGGCCGCCTGACTTCGCGAGGACTTCAATGGACGACAACAAGAAGCGCGCCCTGGCCGCGGCCCTGGGACAGATCGAACGCCAATTCGGCAAAGGCGCGGTCATGCGCATGGGCGACCATGAGCGCCAGGCTATCCCCGCCATCTCCACCGGCTCGCTGGGCCTGGACATCGCCCTGGGCATCGGCGGCCTGCCCAAGGGCCGCATCGTCGAGATCTACGGTCCGGAATCCTCGGGCAAGACCACCCTGACCCTGTCGGTCATCGCCCAGGCCCAGAAGGCCGGCGCCACCTGCGCCTTCGTCGATGCCGAGCACGCGCTTGACCCGGACTACGCCGGCAAGCTGGGCGTCAATGTCGACGACCTGCTGGTCTCGCAGCCGGATACCGGTGAGCAGGCCCTGGAAATCACCGACATGCTGGTGCGCTCCAACGCCGTTGACGTGATCATCGTCGACTCCGTGGCGGCCCTGGTACCCAAGGCCGAAATCGAAGGCGAGATGGGCGATCAGCACGTTGGCCTGCAGGCCCGCCTGATGTCCCAGGCGCTGCGCAAGATCACCGGCAACATCAAGAACGCCAACTGCCTGGTCATTTTCATCAACCAGATCCGCATGAAGATCGGCGTGATGTTCGGCAACCCGGAAACCACCACCGGTGGTAACGCGCTGAAGTTCTATTCCTCCGTCCGTCTCGACATTCGCCGCACCGGCGCGGTGAAGGAAGGCGACGAGGTGGTCGGCAGCGAAACCCGCGTCAAGGTGGTGAAGAACAAGGTCGCTCCGCCGTTCCGTCAGGCCGAGTTCCAGATCATGTACGGCCGTGGCATCTACCGTACCGGCGAGATCATCGACCTGGGCGTGCAACTGGGGCTGATCGAGAAGTCCGGCGCCTGGTACAGCTACCAGGGCAGCAAGATCGGCCAGGGCAAGGCGAACGCCGCCAAATTCCTGGAAGACAACGCCGAGATCTGCAACACCCTGGACAAGGCCATCCGCGAGCAACTGCTGACCAACCAGCCGGCGCCGACCAAGGCCGAGCTCGCTGCGGCGGAAGCCGAAGCGGAAGCTGAAGCCGACTACTGATAGCGATGGCCGTCGAGCTCGATACCCCCGTCGCAGTGCGACGGGTCGCCATGGACCTGCTGGCAAGGCGCGAGCATGGCCGGGCGGAGCTCTCGCGCAAGCTGCGGCAACGCGGCGCCACGCAGGACCTGATCGACCCCGCCCTCGACCGCTTGGCCGAGGAGGGGCTGCTCAATGAAGGCCGCTACCTGGAAAGCTACATCGCCAGCCGTGCGCGGGCCGGTTACGGTCCGGTACGGATTCGCGAGGAACTCTCGCAACGCGGTCTGCCCCGTGGCGAGATCGATGGCGCGCTGAGCGAGGCGGGTGTCGACTGGAACGAAAACCTGCGTGAGGTCTGGCGCCGCAAGTTCGCCCGGTTGCCGCAGGATGCCCGCGAGCGAGCCCAGCAGGGCAGGTTCCTGAGCTATCGGGGATACTCGATGGAAGCCATCAGCCGGCTTCTCAGCGGTCGACGCTCGGATGATTGAACGAAGAAGGCACCCCTGGGGTGCCTTTTTTGTTTCCTGGCCTGGTGAAATCAGCGCTCCCAGTTCTCCGGCTGGTTGATGAAGTTCAGCAGTTCCCGCAGCCGCCCCTGGTCCCGGCCATTGAAGGCGAACGCCAGGCGGGTCAGGTGGGAGAACTCCGGTTCGTCCAGTTCCGATTCGCTGTAGGGCTGCTGGTGGAAGCCATCGGTGACGCACAGGTTGCCGAATTCACGCTCCAGCAATTGCAGTGCGCGCACGCTCAGCGGGTGGTTCAGGCGGATCACGAAGCGATCCTTGAGCCAGCGGCTGGAGTGGAAGTTGCTGTAGAACTGGGCGATCTCCTCCGCGGCTTCTTCCGCGGTATGCACCAGCGTCATCAGATTCATGTCGCTGGGCAGGATGTAGCCGTTGTCCTCCAACTGCTCCTTGATGAATTCCAGCGCGTGATCCCAGTAATGGCCGCCCGGCTGGTCGAGCAGCACCACCGGCACCAGCGGGCTCTTGCCGGTCTGGATCAGGGTGAGCACTTCCAATGCTTCATCCAGGGTGCCGAAGCCGCCAGGGCAGAGCACCAGGGCGTCGGCTTCCTTGACGAAGAACAGCTTGCGCAGGAAGAAGAAGTGGAACGACAGCAGGTTGCTGGTGCCGTCCACGGTGCGGTTGGCATGCTGCTCGAAGGGCAGGGTGATGTTGAAGCCGAGGCTGTTTTCCAGGCCGGCACCTTCATGGGCGGCGGCCATGATGCCGCCGCCCGCGCCGGTGATGACCATCAGGTCGTAGCGGGCGAGGGTTTCGCCCAGCTCACGGGCGAGGGCATAGACGGGATGGTCGGCCGGTGTGCGGGCCGAGCCGAACACTGTGACTTTGCGGCGACGTTTGAACTGCTCCAGCGTGCTGAAGGCGTGCTCCATCTCGCGCAGGGTCTGCAGCATGATCTTGGCGTCCCAGCGGTTGCGGTCGGCCTGGGCCATGCGGGCGACAGTGGTGAGCATCTCGCGGTACAGCGGCAGGTTCTGGCTGTTGCCGGGGGCGGCCAGTTCGGCCAGTTCCTCGATCTTCTGCGCAAGATCGGTGCCGCTGGTCTGGAAGTGTCTGGAGAGGTAGTCGTCGGGCTCATAGGGCATGTTGATACTCCTTGTTCATCAACCCCTGATCGCCTGTCCATGGGCGGTGCCGGCCACGCAGGGTGGCTCTGGCTGCAATGCATTGGCACTTCGCCGCACGCACAGGGTTCAGCAGGAGGCCTGCCCAGTCTGGCACGCGGGCTGTGACAGTCGGTGAGGCCCCGATTTCAGATGGCGATCCGGTCTCCGGGCTCCGGAATGTTGGCCGTCCAGTTCAGGCGATCCTGGAGTGCACCCTTGAGTACATCCATCTTTTCCCGCTCGCCATGTATCAGGTATAGCTCGGGTTTGTGCTCGAAGTGGCCAACCCACTGAATTAATTGTGATTGTCCCGCATGGGCGGAGAATCCGCCGAGCGTGTGAATCTGCGCTTTGACGCTGATGCGCTGGCGCAGGATGCGGACTGTCTGCGCACCGTCGACGATGGCTCGGCCCAGAGTGCCCTTGGCCTGGAAGCCGGGGAAGACGATGTGGCATTCCTCGCGCCAGAGGTTGTGCTTGAGGTGGTGGACGATGCGTCCGCCGGTGCACATGCCGCTGCCGGCGATGATGATGGCGCCGCTCTTGATCCGGTTCAGCGCCATGGACTCATCGGCGCTCTGGGTGGTGCGCAGGATCGGCAGCCACTCGCCGACCTGCGCCGTGCCGGTGCCGCGCATGTATTCGCGATCGACGTCGGCGATCTCGCCGATGTGCTGCAGGTAGATGCTGTTGGCCCGCGCCGCCATGGGGCTGTCGAGGTAGACGACCTGCTGTGGCAGGCGGCCTTCCTGGTAGAAGCGCCCGAAGTAGTAGATCAGGTCCTGGGTGCGGCCCACGGCGAAGGACGGGATCAGCACGTTGCCGCCCTCGTTCTGCGCGCGCTGCAGGATGCCGGCCAGTTCGAGCAGGGTGTCGTTGGCGTCGCGGTGATCGCGGTCGCCGTAGGTGGATTCGAGCAGCACCACGTCCGCGCGGGTCAGGGGCGTCGGCGTACGCATCAGCGGTGAGCAGGTGCTGCCCAGGTCGCCGGAGAACACCAGGCGACGGGTCGAGCCGAACTCATGGATCTCCAGCTCGACGATGGCCGAACCGAGGATGTGCCCAGCATTGTGGAAGGTCACGCGGATGCCGCGCGCCACCTCCACGGTACTGCCATAACTGACGCGGCGACGCTGGTTCAGCGCGCGGGAAGCGTCCTCGACGGTGTATAGCGGCTTGACCGGCGGCTTGCCCAGACGGGCGCGCCACTTGTTCTCCCATTCGGCGTCCTTTTCCTGAAGGTGCGCCGAGTCCATCAGCATCAGCTCCAGCAGGTCGCAGCAGGATTCGGTGGCGTAGATCGGCCCCGTGTAGCCTTCCTTCGCCAGCCTCGGCAGCAGCCCGCTGTGGTCCAGGTGGGCGTGGGACAGGACAACGGCGTCGAGCTCCTTCGGATCGAACGGAAAGGGCGTGCGGTTGGTCGCCTCGTTTTCGCGGGTGCCCTGGTTGCCGCTGCGCCCCTGGCGCATCCCGCATTCGAGCAGCACGCGGACGCCGTCGCGGGTTTCCAGCAGGTAACAGGAACCGGTGACTTCCTGGGTCGCGCCGATGAAGGTCAGAAGCGCCATGTCGTCTCCTTGTGGGAAATTTCTTTCAGCCTTGCCCGATTGGTCGGGACGGTCGTTGATACATGTCAGCGCCCATCCGATCTGTGGCGACCTAGACTTTCCGCCATAGCCAAGGGAGAGCCGCCATGTCACAGATCCTGCCAAGCCCCGAAGAGCTTGCCGCCCATGCGGCAGCCGAGCCGGAGTACGCCCGCTGGCTGCAAGGCCGTGGTCCGATTCAGCATAGCGTGCAGACCCAGGCGGCGGTCTTTCGTGTCGCTCATCAATTGGTCCAGTACGGCCTGCAGCCCGATCTGGGCAGCGTTTACCGCCTGTTCGGCGCGCTGGACCGCCTCACCTGCGCCGGCCTCTGGCTGGTAGCGCATATGACTTACGCCAGGCGCGTTCGCCTCGACGGCGCTCCCCTGCGGGCCGAAGACTTCAAGGCGCAGCCCGAGGGACATACCGGCGGTGCGCTGAACATGGTGCCGGCCTACGCCGGGTACCTCGCCCTGAATGCTCTGAGCGGCAAGACCCGCGGCTGGCTGATGGGCCAGGGGCACTGCGTGGCGGCCATCGATGCGCTCAACGTGCTCACTGGCAACCTGCATCCGGAGCAGGCCGAGGCATACGGAAACGGTGCGTCCGGGCTGGACCGGCTCGTACAGGACTTCTACAGCTACGTCCAGACGCCTGAGGGCAAGGTCGCTGCGCCGCTGGGCAGCCACGTCAATCCGCATACCGCCGGCGGCATCGCCGAAGGCGGCTACCTCGGCTTCGCCGAGTTGATGTACGCACACATGCCATTACCGGGCGAGACCCTGGTGGCCTTCCTCTCCGACGGCGCCGCCGAGGAGCAGCGCGGCAGCGACTGGATTCCCCGCTGGTGGCGCGCCGAGGACTGCGGCACGGCACTGCCCGTGATGATCGCCAATGGCCGGCGCATCGAGCAGCGTACCGACCTGGGCACCCACGAAGGGCTGGAAGGCTTCAAATTGCATCTGCGGCGCTGCGGTTTCGACCCGATCAGTTTCGATGGGCGCGATCCGGCGGCATTCGTCTGCACCCTGTGGGAAATGGAAGAGCGCCTGCAGCACCGCGTCGATGAGAAGGAGCGCGGCATCCTGCGCTATCCGCTGCCGATTCCCTATGGGATCGCCGAAACGACCAAGGGTTATGGTTTCTACGGCGCCGGCAGCAATGCCGCGCACAACCTGCCATTGCCGGGGAACCCCAGCGTGGATGCCGAGGCGCGCGACCTGTTCAACCAGCACGCGGCGCCACTCTGGGTCGAACCGGACGAACTCGCCGAGGCATGCGGCCTGTTCGCTGCGTCACGCAGTGGCCGGGTGCTGGAGCGGGACAACCCGCTGGCCGTACGGCGGCCTATCGAACCCTCGATTCCGCCGTTGCACTACCGCAACGACGAATGCTCGCCGATGGCGGCGCTGGATCGCTTCTACGTCGACCTGTGCAGCGCCAACCCGGACCTGCGCGCCCGCGTCGGCAACCCCGACGAACTGGCGAGCAATCGACTGGGCGGAGTGCTCAAGGCGCTGCGGCACCGGGTGAGCGAGCCGGAAAGCGCGCTGGAGGCCGTGGATGGCCGGATCATCACCGCGCTCAACGAGGAAGCGGTGGTTTCCGCCTGCCTGGCCAACCAGGGTGGGTTGAACCTGGTGGCCAGCTACGAAGCCTTCTGCGTGAAGATGCTCGGCGCGGTACGCCAGACGCTGATCTTCGCCCGCCAGCAGAAGGAAGCCGGTCGCCCTGCGGGTTGGCTCGGCTGGCCGCTGGTGGCAACCTCGCACACCTGGGAGAACGGCAAGAACCAGCAGTCGCACCAGGACACCACCTTCTGCGAAGCGCTGCTGGGCGAGATGAGCGACATGGTGCGGGTAGTGTTCCCGGCTGACCACAACAGTCACCTGGCCCTGCTGCCGGACATCTACCGCAGCCGTGGGCAGCTGGCCTGCATCGTAGCGCCCAAGCGCGAGCGCCCCACCGTGTTCAACCAGGCCCAGGCGGAACAGCTGGCGCACGATGGTGCGATCCTGATGGATGAGCGCCCCGGCGCCGAGCCGCTGCTGCTGATTGCCAACGGCAGCTACCAGCTGGCCGAGATGCGTCGTGCCGCGTTGCGGCTGGAGGAGGCCGGCTACCCGTACCGGTTGGTCTATCTGCAGGAGCCGGGGCGCTTCCGAGCGCCGCGTGACCACTGGGAGTTGCAGGCGCTGGCGGACGAGTCCATCGCCATGCGGCTGTTCCCCGATCACTACGAGCGCCGCGTGCTGCTCACCCACATGCGCCCGGAAGTGGCGCGCGGGCACCTCTGGCCGATCCTCCCGGACGCGCTGAAAACGGCGGTGCTGGGTTATCGCAACCAGGGTGGGACGCTCGACGAGGCGGGCATGCTGTTCGCCAACCGCTGCAGCTGGGCCCATGTGCTGGCGGCCTGTGCGCGGTTGCTGGACGTGCCGCGCAGCGCCTTGCTGGCACCGGACGAGGCGGCGGCGGTGGGCGGCAAGGAAAGTCCGTCCGTGCTGCGCTGACGAGCGCTGGCGGGGAGGCCCCGCCGCCCGGGGGGGGGGGGGAGGCCGGGTTGGGGGGTTTGGATGGGGCGGGGGGGGGCGGAGTTGAGTGAAGAGGGGGCGGCCAGGACCCCCCCCCCAGCGGCCGCGGGGGGGGGGGGGCCTCAGCGCTTGAGCGGCTTGATCAGGCCGTCGAGGCCATCGATCTTCAGTTCCAGGGTCAGCTGCATCAGCCGACCCAGTTCGCCGGGCGGGAACTGGCCCTTCTTGTAGAACCACAGCAGGTACTCGTCCGGCAGGTCCACCAGCATGCGGCCCTGGTACTTGCCGAAAGGCATCGGCGTTCGCGCGATCTTCAGCAACTGTTCCTTGTCGAGCATCGCCGGGGCTTACTTCTTCAGCTTGATCTTGCAGCTGCCGGCGTCGAAGCGCTCGGTGGCGACCGGTGCGTTGGTCTTGTACTCGGTGAAGCTGTAAGTGAGGATCGCGCCCTCGGCCAGCAACTGGCGATAGGCGGTATTGCTGCAGACGCTGTCACCCAGCTGGCTGCGCACGCTGTCGGGGTTCTCGCGCATGCGCTCGGCATGGCTGGAGCGCACGCTCAGGTGGTTGATCAGCTGCGGGCCGTCGACGGTATAGCCCTGGTCGAGGATGTCCTCGTTGATGGCGCGCGGGGTGCCTTCGCTGCTTTCCTTGGCGACCTTTTCCAGGGTCTGGGTCAGTTCGAAGTCCTTCTTCGACGCGGCATGCGCGACGGGAATGACGAGGCAGAGGGCGAGGGCGGTGAGGCGCAGCATGGGCATCTCCTGACAATGGTGCCGATTCGACCGTGGCGAGCCTTCCGGGTTCGACGGTCCTTCAAACCGCCTATTGTCCCTCAAAACGGCGCCCGTGCCGATAAGCTGTTACCTCAGGTCGCACCGCTCGCCGCCGGGCAGCCAGCCCGTCGAAGGATGGCGGCGTAAATCTCCATCGGGATAGTCGGGTACTGCGCAAGCGGGCGTCCGGTCGGCGCGTCATGCGCCCATCGCGGCTGCAGGCGATGGACCGCCCACATCGGGGCAGGCGACGGCTCTGGTACAATCGGCGGCCCGCAACCGTCCTCCCGTTCGAGCCTTCGATGTCCCGTCCGCTTTCCCTCATCCTGGTGGCCGCAGCATGAGCCATGCCGTCGCCCGTCTTCGCGAGGAGCGCCTGGCCCGTTGCCTCAAGCCTTTCTTCGCCCGTGGCTCGCGCTCGCCGCGCTGCCCCGGCTGCCGCCTGCGGCCGAACTACTGCATGTGCAGCCTGCGCCCGCAGGTCGAGTCCCATTCGGCGATGTGCCTGGTGATGTTCGACACCGAGCCGCTCAAGCCCAGCAACACCGGCTGGCTGATCGCCGAGACCGTACCCGATACCTGGGCCTTCGGCTGGTCGCGCATCGAGGTCGACCCGGCGCTGCTGGCGCTGCTCGATGATCCGCAGTGGCAGCCGTATGTGGTATTCCCGGGCGAGTTCGTCCAGCCCGAGCGCGTGGTCACCACGGTGGAGCCGCAGGCGGGCAAGCGACCGCTGTTCATCCTGCTCGATGCGACCTGGAACGAAGCGCGCAAGATGTTCCGCAAGAGCCCCTACCTGGATCGCTTCCCGGTGCTGAGCATCACCCCGGACGCGCTGTCGCGCTACCGCCTGCGCCGCTCCAAGTTCGACGAGCACCTGTGCACCGCTGAAGTGGCGGCGCTGTGCCTGGGGCTGGCCGGCGACCGCCGCGCCGGCGATGCGCTGGATACCTACCTGGACGTGTTCAGCGAGCGCTACCTGGGGTCCAAGCGCCAGCAGCCGCTGGACGAGCAGAGCCCGGCGCATCAGGCGTTGAGGCCGTTTATCCAGCGCTGACCTGATTCCCTGGCGTTGGGGCCAGCGTAGGAGCGGACCCGTAGGAGGGGGCAGGCGATACCCATGATGCTGATGCCGTAATCGATGGGTATCGCTGCGCTCCACGCCATCCTACGACTGCGTCCCCGGCAGCCGTGGAGGTATTCGGTTCGCGAGCAAGCTCGCTCCTACAGGAATGGCGTTGGGCTATAGGTCGTCGCCCGCCGGTAGCGCTTTTGTAGGAGCGAGCTTGCTCGCGAACCGCATCGATCCAACGTCAAAGCCGCTCAGGCCGCCTCGGCTTTCTTCGGCCACAGCTGCGCCACCAGCATCCCGGCGAGCATCAGCGCGCAGCCGAAATAGCCGCGCAGGTGCAGGGTCTCGTCGAGGAACAGCGCACCGGCGATGGCGGCGAACACCGCTTCCAGCGAGAGGATGATCGCCGCGTGGGAGGCGATGGCGTGTTTCTGCGCGATGACCTGCAGGGTGAAGCCGGTGGCGACGCCGAACAGGCCGCCGTAGATCAGCGCGGGGCCGGCCTGGATGATGGCGTCGAGGCGGATTTCCTCGAACACCAGCGCCAGGATCATGCTCACCACCGCGCAGGTGGCGAACTGCAGGAAGGCCAGGCGGATCGGGTCGTAGCGGCTGGCGAACAGACCTACCAGCAATACGTGGCCACCCCAGACGAAGGCGCCGGTCAGCTGCAGCCAGTCACCGGAGGCGACATGGAAGTCGGGGCCGATGCTCAGCATCGCCATGCCGGTCACCGCCAGCGCCGCGCCGATCCAAGTGCCCGTGCCGGCGCGATGGCCGATCAGCAGGCCGAGCAACGGCACGATGATCACGTACAGGCCGGTGATGAAGCCGGAATTGGTCACGCTGGTGAACATCAGGCCGACCTGTTGCAGGTTGATCCCCACGGTCAGCGCGGTGCCGATGGCCAGGCCCGCCAGGATCAGGCCACGATTGAACGGCTGGGCGCCGCGCTTGCTCGACCAGGCCAGCAGCGGCAGCAGCGCCAAGGCGCCGAGGGTGAAGCGCAGGCCGGTATAGAGGAAGGGACCGATGGCATCCATCCCGAGGCGTTGCGCGACGAAGGAGACCCCCCAGATCATCGCGGTGAACAGCATCAGGAAATCGGCGCGCAGCGCATGGCTTTTCATCTTGTTCTCGTAACGGGCAGGAAAAAAAGCGGAACTCTGCCGTAACGCCGGACCTTTGGAAAGGGGAGCGGCGTGTCGGCGGGCACAGTGGCAGGGGCTTTCAGGCCAAGGTGTAAGTACCGTCTGACGATGTATTCGCGGCGGACAGCGAAGCCGCTCTTTGCGTACAATGCGGCGAGTAGTGCTCTATCCGTGCTCCGACCTTTCCTGCGCGAGCCTAGCCGTTATCCACGGCGGACTTCGACGCGGCCTTCAAGGAAAATTCATGGCTTCCTACGAGATCCTGATCGCTGACGATCACCCGCTGTTCCGCAGTGCCCTGCACCAGGCCCTGACCCTCGGTCTTGGCCCCGAGGCGCGACTGTCCGAGGCGGCGAGCATCGCGGAGCTGGAGACTCGCCTGAACGAGAAGGCCGACTGGGACCTGGTGCTGCTGGATCTGAACATGCCTGGCGCCTACGGTTTCTCCGGCCTGGTGCTGCTGCGCGGGCAGTACCCGCAGATTCCGGTGGTGATGGTCTCGGCCCAGGAAGACGCCGCGGTGGTGCAGCGCTCCCGCGAGTTCGGCGCCAGCGGTTTCATCCCCAAGTCCAGCGAACTGAGCGTGCTGCAACAGGCGGTGCGCGCGGTGCTCGATGGCGACGTCTGGTGGCCGCCGCAGGTGGACGCGGTGACCGAGATGAGCGAGGAAGTGCGCGCCGCCAGCGCCGGCCTCGCGAGCCTTACGCCGCAGCAGTTCCGCGTGCTGACCATGGTCTGCGAAGGCCTGCTGAACAAGCAGATCGCATACGAGCTGAGCGTCTCCGAAGCCACGGTGAAGGCCCACGTCACCGCTATCTTCCGCAAGCTGAACGTGCGCACCCGTACCCAGGCAGCGTTGTTGCTGGCGCAGATGGAAACGGTGCCGGGGGCCTGAGGCCCGTCACATCCCGGCTTTCGGGTCGTCACATCCTGTAATGGCCTTGACCCCTTTTTGACGATCGCTGGTATAGAGTGCCGCGACCTTTGCCTGTGAGAACCCTAAGTGTCCGCTTCCCCTTTCAAGGGCCAGACCGGCCTGAAACGCATCTTCAACGCCGCCGGCTACTCCCTGGCCGGCTTCGCCGCCGCCTTCAAGGGTGAAGCGGCCTTCCGCCAGCTGGTGCTGATCAACGTCATCCTGATCCCGCTGTCGTTCTTCTTCGACGTCACCCGCGGCGAGCGCGCGCTGCTGATCGCCGTTTGCCTGCTGGCGCTGATCGTCGAACTGCTCAATTCCGCCATCGAGGCGGTGGTGGACCGGGTTTCCCTGGAGCGTCATCCGCTGTCGAAGAACGCCAAGGACATGGGCAGCGCCGCCCAGTTCGTGGCGCTGACCATCATCACCGTGACCTGGGCGGGCATCCTGCTCGGCTAATCCTTGTAGGAGCGAGCTTGCTCGCGAACGCTTCATGCCGGCGATATCGGGATGGCGATGTTCGCGAGCAAGCTCGCTCCTACAAAAAGCCCCTTTCAGGGAATCATCGGCAGGACGATGTCGTCGCTGCGGGTTACCCCGGCGGTCTCGCTGCGGCAAAGCTCGAGGAATTCGCGCATGGTCGCGGTCTGGTACTTCTGCCGGTGCCAGATGAAGTAGAACTGCCGGCGCAGGTCCAGGTCCGGAGTCTCCACCGGGACCAGGCTGCCACGGCGGAAGGCGTCGCGCAGGGCCAGGCGCGAGATGCAGCCGATCCCCAGTCCCGATTCCACCGCGCGCTTGATCGCCTCGGTGTGTTCCAGCTCCAGCCGCACGTTCAGCGGTTCCACGTGGTGACGCATGGCCTGGTCGAAGGTCAGCCGCGTGCCCGAGCCCTGTTCGCGCAGAATCCAGGCTTCTTCCGTCAGCCGCTCCAGGCTCGCGCGGCCTTCGCGGGCGAGCGGGTGCTGCGGTGCGCAGAACACCACCAGTTCGTCCTCCATCCACGGCTGCACCTCGATATCCGGGTGCTGGCAATCGCCTTCGATCAGGCCCAGGTCCAATTCGTAATGGGCCACGCGTTGCACGACATGGGCGGTGTTGTGCACGTGCAGGCGCACCCGGCAATCGGGCTGGCGCTGCATGAAGGTGCCGATCAGCAGGGTTGCCAGGTAGTTGCCGATGGTCAGGGTGGCGCCCAGGTCCAGCGAGCCGAAGGCGCTCTTGCCGTTGAGCATGTTCTCGATCTCGCTGCCACGGTCGAGCAGGGCCACCGCCTGGGGCAGCAACTGGCGGCCGAGGGCGTTGAGGGTCAGGCGCTTGCCGGAGCGGTCGAACAGCTTGCAGTCGAATTGCCGTTCCAGTTCGCCCAGGGCGGTGCTGGTGGCCGACTGCGACATGGACAGGGCCTCGGCGGCGCGGGAGACGCTTTCCTGCTGGGCGACGGCGACGAAGACTTCCAGCTGGCGCAGGGTGAATTTCATTCAGACAGGCTCCGGATAAGGCTGCGCGACATTTCGTCACCCCGGCGTAGGAAGAGCCTGACGCTATCCTTTCGCGGCGACTGGGCGGCCTTATCTGCGTTTTGGATTAGCAATATCCAGATAATTTATTTTGCGGATATTGTCGCCGCCTATAAAATGTCGCGCAATTGCGCTACGTCCGGGATCTGCTGGGGTGCGCCACGTTTCTCTAGGAGTCCTTGATGAGCAACCTGTACACCGAGCGCGTTCTCAGCGTGCACCACTGGAACGACACCCTCTTCAGCTTCAAGACCACCCGCAACCCGGGTCTGCGCTTCAAGACCGGTCAGTTCGTGATGATCGGCCTGGAAGTCAACGGTCGCCCGCTGATGCGCGCGTACAGCATCGCCAGCCCGAACTACGAAGAGCACCTGGAGTTCTTCAGCATCAAGGTCCCGGACGGCCCGCTGACTTCGCGTCTGCAGCACCTGAAGGAAGGCGACGAGCTGATGGTCAGCCGCAAGCCCACCGGCACCCTGGTGCTGGACGACCTCAAGCCCGGCAAGCACCTCTACCTGCTGAGCACCGGCACCGGCATGGCGCCGTTCCTGTCGGTCATCCAGGACCCGGAAGTCTACGAGCGCTTCGAGAAGGTCATCCTGGTCCACGGCGTGCGCTGGGTCAGCGAGCTGGCCTACGCGGACTTCATCACCAAGGTCCTGCCGGAGCACGAGTACTTCGGCGACATGGTGAAAGAGAAGCTGATCTACTGCCCGCTGGTGACCCGTGAAGAGTTCCACAGCATGGGCCGCCAGACCGACCTGATGCGCAGCGGCAAGCTGTTCGCCGACATCGGCCTGCCGCCGATGAACCCGCAGGACGACCGCGCGATGATCTGCGGCAGCCCGAGCATGCTCGACGAGACCAGCGAAGTGCTGAACGGCTTCGGCCTGCAGATCTCCCCGCGCATGGGTGAGCCGGGCGACTACCTGATCGAGCGTGCCTTCGTCGAGAAGTAAGCCGCGCGAGTCAGTTCAAAGAGCGCCGCGATTCCTTGGGGATCGCGGCGTTTTTTTATGGCCCGGATTTCTACCGGACGGCCCTTCGTAGGAGCGAGCTTGCTCGCGAACCTGCAAGGCACAGTGCTGCTCGGTTCGCGAGCACTCTCGCTCCTACAAATTCACACGCCTGGCGTAAGCCGGAAACTGCCGGTTGATACGGAATGTAGGGCGGATAACCCGTGCCTGGTTATGCGCCCTACGCGAACCTGCAAGGCACGGTGTGTTGCCATTCGCGAGCAAGCTCGCTCCTACAGGAGCCGCTGCCCCGACACCGCCGGGTGATACAGCGGCTGCACCTTGTTCCCCGCCGGGTCCAGCAGGTGGAAGCTGCGCGCGCCGTCGCCATGGTCGAAGGGGCGGTCGAGCAGGGTTACGCCGCGTGCCTTGAAGTACTGGTACCAGGCTTCCAGCTCTTCCACGCTGTCGACGATGAAGCCGTAGTGGTCCATGGTCTGCAAGCCGTTGGCCGCACCGGCGCCACGGCCCAGGGAGAGGTTGTCGTTGCCGCAGGTGAGGTAGACCAGGTCTTCGTTGGCGCGCTTGAGCACCTGCATGCCGAGCACGTCGACGTAGAAGCGCTCGCACTCCTCCAGGTTCGGTACCAGCAGGGCAAGGTGGCGCAAGCCGTTGAGGCGGCCGGGGCGGGCAGGGAGATCGGACATGAACGTGGTTCCTTTTTTGTATACAATTTATTTTCAAATTTAAAACAAAAGGAACGCCCTGTGTACAGCCTGTTCATCAAGACCCGCGTGAAACCCGGCAGCGCCGAGGATTTTCTCTCTGCCATCAAGGCCAATGCCGCCGCTTCGGTGTCCAGCGAGCCCGGCTGCCTGGTCTTCGATGTGTCCCAGGATCGTCTCGATCCGGACGTGATCTATCTCTACGAGATCTACCGCGACGACGCGGCCTACGAGGCGCACACGCAAACCGCGCACTTCCGCGACAGCCGACCGCTGGTGGAGCCGCTGATCGTCGAGCAGGAGTGCTTCGAGAGCGACGTGATCGCCCTCAACCCGGCGGATTGATCAAAGGTTTCAGTCGGC
Organism: Pseudomonas sp. Pseusp97; assembly: GCF_047304025.1. Classification (NCBI taxonomy): domain Bacteria; kingdom Pseudomonadati; phylum Pseudomonadota; class Gammaproteobacteria; order Pseudomonadales; family Pseudomonadaceae; genus Pseudomonas; species Pseudomonas sp. Pseusp97. The sequence goes on from NZ_JBGLYK010000001.1 coordinate 115,202, forward strand.
GGCGCGTTGCAGGTCCAGCACGCGGATCTCGCCGTCGGCGGGGTAGTGCCAGTGCACGTCGAGGTCCCACAGGCGCACGCCGTAGCGGCGCTCGGGCGGCGGCTTCTGGTAGGCCGGGCGCGGGTCCTGGGCGAGGCATTGCTCGACCAGCTCGCGCACCGGCTGGGCCAGGCGCAGGCCGTGCTCCAGGGCCTGGCGCAGGGCTTCGTCGCTCCAGTGCACGGCGATGGGCGAGGGCGGTGCGTCGGCGATGGCGTTGCGTGCGTCCGGCACGATGTCGGCGTAGGGCACGTAGGGCTTGATGTCGATGACCGGGGTGCCGTCCAGCAGGTCGATGCCGGAGAGCCAGAGGCGACCGGGCTCGACCCTCTCCAGTTTCACCACGGACTGGCCGAGCCCATTGGGCCGGTGGGTGGCGCGGGTGGCAAACACGCCCATCGACTGGTTGCCGCCCAGGCGCGGCGGGCGCACCTTCAGCCGCGGCTTGTCTTCCAGCGCCTGGTGGAAGAGGAAGATCAGCCAGACGTGGCTGACCTGCTCCAGGCCTGCCACCGCGTCACCGCTGTCGAACGGCGGCAGCAGTTCCAGCACGCCGGTCGCGGCCGGCGCCAGTTGCGGCTGGCGCGGAATGGCGAACTTCTCCTTGAAGCAGGAGCGGACGTGGCCGATCGGCGAGATGACGTGGGACATGGCGGCACGGGCTGTTGCAGGGGCCGCCATGGTACCCGATTCGAAGCTTTGCAGAAGTTGCTCAAAACCTTGCGAGCTGGAGCAGAGCAAGGCGCAACGACCAGCGCGAGTAACAGTCGAAGGCTGACCCGAAGAATGAGCGCCAGCGAATCAAGCAGGTGATGAAGCGCAGTTTACCTGTCGTAAATGAGCATTCAGCGCCTGCTTTCAACGCCGCCATGCCGACGCGCAGCAGGTTTGCCAGGGTCAGCCGAGGTGGAAGCCGCCGTCGATGGGGATGATGTTGCCGGTCATGTAGGCGCCGGCGGTGCTCGCCAGGCTGATCGCCAGGGCGGACATCTCTTCCTCGCGGCCCCAGCGGCGCATGGGAATCACGGCGGTGTCCTCGGCCATGGCCTGCTCGTCGTTGGCGATGTGCCGGGTCATCTTGCTGGGGAAGCGGCCGGGGGCGATGACATTGACGTTGATGTGGTCCTTCACCAGTTCGCGGGCGAGCATGCGCGACAGCTGGTGCAGTGCGGCCTTGCTCGGGCCGTAGGCATAGGCGTTCTCGCCGTGGGAGGTGACGCCGGCCACCGAGCCGATGTTGATCACCCGCGCCGGGTTCTGCGCGCTGGCGCCTTTCTTCAGCAGCGGCAGCAGTTGCTGGATGCAACTGAACACGGCGGTGACGTTGAGCTGCATGACCTTCTCCCAGCCCGCGGCCGGGTAGCTTTCCAGCGGTGCGCCCCAGGTGGTGCCGGCGTTGTTCACCAGGATGTCGAGGTGATCCAGCCGCTCGTTGAGTTCGGCGGCGAGGGCGCGGGCGCCTTCCTCGGTGGCGAGGTTGGCCGGCAGGCCGATGCACTCGCCGTACTGCGACAGCTCGGCGGCGGTGTCGGCGCAGGCGGCGCCATCGCGGGCACAGATGATCACCCTGGCGCCGGCTTCGAGCAGGCCCTGGGCAATCATCCGGCCGATGCCACGGGTGCCGCCGGTGACCAGGGCGGTCCGTCCGGCGAGGGAAAAGTACGGGTGCATGAGCCTCTCCTGGCTGGGTTTTCGCCTCACCCTAGCGGGATCGCCGGGAAGCTCCGAGCACTATCCAATCGCGAAATGCCGGCGCATTACGCCATGCCTGCATTTTCTTAACCTGCGCATAACCATCGTTGCCCTAGTGTCGGCGCAAGTTCGAGTGGCCGGGGGCCGGGTGATGCAGGGTTGGAGCAAAGATCGCAAGGCGCTGGCGCTGTTGCTGGGCGCCACACTGGTGCTGCTGGTGTTCGGCCTGGGCGGGCGCGAGGTCTGGGGACCGGAGGTGCGCTGGGCGGATATCGCGCTGCAGATGCTGCAGTCCGGCGACTACTTCGATCCCTACCTGCGTGGCGCGCCTTACTACGACAAGCCGCTGCTGTCCTACTGGCTGATCACCGCGCCGGCCAGCCTGCTGGGTCTCAATCACTGGACGCTGCGCCTGAGCACGGTGCTGGCGGGGCTGGGCAGCGTCTGGCTGACCTGGTGGCTGGGTGAGCGCCTGTTGCGCAAAGGCACGGGACTGCTGGCCGGCTGGCTGCTGGCGACCACCTTCTACTTCCTGTTCTGGGCGCGCGTGGCGACGGCGGACATGCTCACGGTGTTCGGCGTGCTGGCGGCGCTGGCCTGGTACTGGCGCGACCCGGAAGACACGCGATTTTCCGGCTACCTGGGCTTCTTCCTGATCCTGTCGCTGACCTCGCTGTGCAAGGGGCTGATCGGCTTCATACTGCCGGGGCTGGTGCTGCTGCCGCATCTGCTCGGCGAGGGACGCTGGCGCCGGCACCTCAACCTGCGGCTGGTCGCGGCGCTGCTGGTGGCCGGTGGCGTCTACGCGATTCCCTTCGTGCTGTCGCACTTCTACGGCCAGCCCAGCTACGGCGAGAGCGGCCTGGCGTTGGTATTCCGCGAGAACGTCGTGCGCTTCTTCCAGCCCTTCGATCATGAGGGGCCGATCTACACGTACCTGCTGTACCTACCGGCCTACACACTGCCCTGGGCGCCGCTGTGGATTCTTGGTCTGTGGTTCGCCGCGCGTCGCTGGAAGCAGCTTGAGCCCAATGCACGCTGGCTGGTCTGGGCGCTGGTGCTGCTGTTCGTGTTCTTCACCGCCAGTGGCAGCCGGCGCAGCTATTACGTGCTGCCCCTGGTGCCGTTCGCCCAGTTGCTGGCGGCCTGGTGGGTGATCGAGTGGCGACACCAGCGTGGGCTCGCCGGTCTCGGGCGCCTCTGGCCAAGGATGGTGGGCGTGGGGGCGGCGGTGATGCTGCTGGTGCTGGGCGTGGCCTACCCGTGGAGCAATGGCGGTGGCGGCATTCCGCTTTTCGCCAGGGAGGTGCGTGCCGCGGCGGAACAGACCGCGCCCTGGTCGCAGTGGCGGGTGCTGATCCTCGGGGATGACGACGCGCGCCTGCCGATGTACCTGGAGCGGCGCGGCGAACGGCAGGCGCATCCGTTCTTCTATGTCCACTCCGGTTATCCACAGGGCGACAGCGCCGCGCTGTTCGCCTGGCTGCGCCAGCGCACCGGCGAGGACTGGGACCCCGCGCGAACCCTGATCATCTCCCAGGTGACGCACGAAGGAGAGCAGCCGCTGAACTGGCTGACGGCGGATCACCGGCTGATCGTGTCGAAACTCAACAATGGCCAGCGCCTGGGTCACGCGAAGAACAAGGAGGCGAGCCTCGCCTATCTGCCGACGGGCAAGCCGCTCAGCGCGAACGCAGCGCCCGGTGCAGCAGAAGCAGGTACGGCGGCAGATTGACCGCCAGCACCACGAGGCCGAGGACCACCTGGGTCGCCTCGGTCAGTCCGGCGGGGTAGATCAGCGGGATCAGGTAGTGCTCGACGAAGCCGCCGCTGTAGCCGTTGTCGCCGGCCAGGGCGCGGAAGTGGTTTTCCAGCGGGGTGAGCGGGCAGTAGAGGTGAAGGAACTCCACCGCCACGCCCCAGGCTGCGGCTGGCACGTGCAGCCAGGCAAGACGCGGCCAGCGCAGCACCAGCAGGCCGCCGAGCAGCACGAAGAGGATGAACCCCAGGTGCAACAGGACGACGGCGTCGGCGGCCAGGCGATAGAGCACGGTGGCCTCAGCGTTGCTGGCGCTGGGTCAGGCCCTTGAGGAAGTTGCGCAGCAACTGGTCGCCGCAGGGGCGGTAGTTGTTGTGGCCGGGTTTGCGGAACAGCGCGCCCAGTTCGGTCTTGGTGACGATGAAGCTGACGCTGTCGAGGATCGCGAGGATGTCGTCGTCGCGCAGTTCGAAGGCGACGCGCAGCTTCTTCAGGGTGATGTTGTTGGTCAGCGGCAGTTCCACCGGCGGCAAAGGGCGCGACTCGTCGCGGCCCCGGCGATGCACGATCAGGCCGTCGAGAAAATGCGCCAGCACGCGGTCGCTGCACGGCTTGAAGTCCGGCTCGTCGTCGCGGGCGAGGTAGGCGCCGATTTCCTCGGCGCTGACGTTGAAGCCGGCCAGCGCGGTGATCTCGGCCACCTGGGCATCGCGGATGTCCAGCAGGTAGCGCAGGCTGCGCAGTACGTCGTTGTTGGTCATGTTCTTTCCATTGAAATGAAAAGCCCCGCTTCAGCGGGGCTTTTGCGGATCAGACCAGTTCGGCCCAGAGGTCGTACTCGTCGGCGTCGGTGATGCGTACGCGCACCTTGTCGCCCGGCTTCACGTCGAAGCTGTCGATGTACACGGCGCCGTCGATTTCCGGGGCGTCGGCGTAGGAGCGGCCGACCGCGCCTTCATCGTCCACTTCGTCGATCAGCACGTCGATTTCCTTGCCGATCTTCAGTTGCAGGCGCGCCGCGGAGATCGCCTGCTGGTGCGCCATGAAGCGCTCCCAGCGGTCCTGCTTGACGTCGTCCGGGACGATATCCAGGCCCAGGTCGTTGGCCGGGGCGCCTTCCACCGGGGAGTACTGGAAGCAGCCGACGCGGTCGAGCTGGGCTTCGGTCAGCCAGTCGAGCAGGTACTGGAAGTCTTCCTCGGTCTCGCCGGGGAAGCCGACGATGAAGGTGGAGCGGATGGTCAGTTCGGGGCAGATCTCGCGCCACTTCTTGATGCGCGCCAGGGTCTTGTCCTCGAAGGCGGGGCGCTTCATGGACTTGAGCACTTTCGGGCTGGCGTGCTGGAAGGGGATGTCCAGGTAGGGCAGCAACTTGCCTTCGGCCATCAGCGGGATCACGTCGTCGACGTTGGGGTACGGGTAGACGTAGTGCAGGCGCACCCACACGCCCATCGAGGAGAGCGCCTCGCACAGCTCCAGCATGCGGGTCTTCACCGGCTGGCCGTCCCAGAAGTCCAGCTTGTACTTCAGGTCCACGCCGTAGGCGCTGGTGTCCTGGGAGATGACCAGCAGTTCCTTGACGCCGGCCTTGACCAGGCGCTGGGCTTCGCTAAGCACGTCGCCGACCGGGCGGCTGACCAGCTTGCCGCGCATCGACGGGATGATGCAGAAGCTGCAGCTGTGGTTGCAGCCTTCGGAAATCTTCAGGTAGGCGTAGTGGCGCGGAGTCAGCTTGATGCCCTGCGGCGGCACCAGGTCGATCAGCGGGTTGTGCTCGGCCTTGGGCGGGATCACCTCGTGGACGGCATTGACCACCTGTTCGTACTGCTGCGGGCCGGTCACGGCCAGCACGCTGGGGTGCACGTCACGGATGCTGTCTTCGGCAACGCCCATGCAGCCGGTGACGATCACCTTGCCGTTCTCGGCGATGGCTTCGCCGATGGCATCCAGGGACTCGGCCTTGGCGCTGTCGATGAAGCCGCAGGTGTTCACCACCACCACGTCTGCGTCCTGGTAGGTGGGGACGATTTCGTACCCTTCCATGCGCAGCTGGGTGAGGATTCGTTCGGAGTCGACAGTCGCTTTCGGACATCCGAGCGATACAAATCCTACTTTGGGTGTGGCGGTGGACATGTGCGGCTAACCTCGAAGGGCGCGCTGGCGGCGCCTCTGATCAAAAAGTGCGCAATTCTAGCGGCGTCCCGCGCACTTGACCAGCCTCTCTGGGACAAGCTGTCGCAGGCCGCCTGACAGCCCCGCTCGCCCGGTAATTCCGGGCAACAGGCTCTATAGTCATTCAGAACCTTCCTACCCGGCTCTTGCATCGACGAAAGGCTCGGAGCAGGATGCGCCGAATTTTTTTGAGGAATCTTGTTACATGTCCGATGCAAGCGCCGGCACCGTTGAGCATGAACAGCCCCATTCCAGCTCCGCGATCGGCCTGATGGTCGGCGCCGTGGGCGTCTGTTATGGCGATATCGGCACCAGCCCGCTGTACACCCTCAAGGAAGTCTTCGTCGGCGGTTATGGCGTGCAGGCCAACCACGACGGCGTGCTCGGCGTGCTTTCGCTGATCTTCTGGTCGCTGATCTGGGTGGTGTCGATCAAGTACGTGATTTTCGTGCTGCGCGCCGACAACCAGGGCGAGGGCGGGGTGATGGCGCTCTCGGCGCTGGCCCGTCGCGCCGCCAGCGGCAAGCACCGCTTGCAGGCGATGGTGGTGATCGCCGGTCTGATCGGCGCGGCACTTTTCTATGGCGACAGCATGATCACCCCGGCGATTTCGGTGCTCTCGGCCATCGAGGGCCTGGAGATCGCCTTCGACGGCCTGGAGCACTGGGTGGTGCCGCTGTCGCTGATCGTGCTGGTCGGCCTGTTCCTGATCCAGAAGCACGGCACCGCGCGCATCGGCATCCTCTTCGGCCCGGTAATGGTGGCGTGGTTCGTGGCGCTGGCGGCGCTGGGCGCCTATGGCGTGTCGCAGCAGCCGGAAGTGCTGAAGGCGATGAACCCGGCCTGGGCGGTGAATTTCTTCATCTCGCACCCGGGTATCGGCGTGGCCATCCTCGGCGCCACCGTGCTGGCGCTGACCGGTGCCGAAGCGCTGTACGCCGACATGGGCCACTTCGGCCGCAAGCCCATCGCCCGCGCCTGGTTCGCCCTGGTACTGCCGGCGCTGGTACTGAACTACTTCGGCCAGGGCGCGACCATCCTGGTCAACCCGGAAGCCGCGCGTAACCCCTTCTACCTGACCGCGCCGGGCTGGGCGTTGGTGCCGATGGTGGCGCTGTCCACCGCGGCCACGGTGATTGCATCGCAGGCGGTGATTTCCGGCGCCTTCTCGCTGACCCGCCAGGCCATCCAGCTCGGCTTTGTGCCGCGCATGGTGATCCAGCACACCTCCAGCCATGAGCAGGGGCAGATCTACATCGGCATGGTGAACTGGGCGCTGATGGTTGGCGTGGTCCTGCTGGTGCTGGGTTTCGAGTCCTCCGCCGCCCTGGCTTCGGCCTACGGCGTGGCAGTGACCGGGACCATGCTGATGACCACTCTGCTGATGGGCGTGGTGGTCTGGCTGCTGTGGAAGTGGCCGCTGTGGCTGGCGATTCCGTTCTTCCTGATGATGCTGTTCGTCGACACCCTGTTCTTCGCCGCGAACCTGCCCAAGGTCGTCCAGGGCGGCGCCTTCCCGGTGATCGCCGGTATCGGCCTGTTCATTCTGATGACCACCTGGAAGCGCGGTCGCCAACTGCTGGTGGACCGCCTCGACGAAGGCTCGCTGCCACTGCCGCTGTTCATCTCCAGCATCCGCTCGCAGCCGCCGCACCGCGTGCAGGGCACCGCCGTGTTCCTCACTGCCCGCACCGACGCCGTGCCCCATGCGCTGTTGCACAACCTGCTGCACAACCAGGTGCTGCATGAGCAGGTCGTGCTGCTTACCGTGGTCAACGAAGACAGCCCGCGCGTGCCGCCGGACCGCCGCTTCGAGGTGGACGCCTATGGCGAGGGCTTCTTCCGCGTGGTGCTGCACTTCGGCTTCATGGAGGACCCGGACATCCCTCAGGCGCTCAAGCTGTGCCACCTCAACGAGCTGGATTTCAGCCCGATGCGCACCACCTACTTCCTCAGCCGCGAGACGGTGATCCCGTCCAAGCTGATCGGCATGGCGCGCTGGCGCGAGGCGCTGTTCGCCTTCCTGCTGAAGAACGCCAACGGCAACCTGCGCTACTTCAATCTGCCGCTGAACCGGGTGATCGAGCTGGGGACGCAGGTGGAGATCTGAGTTCTCGCTGGATAAAAAAACGCGCCGATGGGCGCGTTTTTTATTGGGTCCTGACGCAGAAGGCTTTTCGTAGGAGCGAGCTTGCTCGCGAACCGCCTTCCGGCAGCCGCAGAGTCAGGCTTGTTCGCGAG